>JAAEOK010000036.1 GCA_024244705.1 Alphaproteobacteria bacterium | reverse complement strand
GGTCGTCCAGACGATGAACGTCAACCGGAACACGGTGCTCGACACCGACAACGAGGGCATCCGGGTCAGCACCGACGTCTATAACGGCGCCTTCGTCGACCAGGCCAACACCATCACCATCAACAACAACAGCGTCGACACGGTCGACAGCGACGGCATCCTGGTCATCAACGACGTCGTCAGCAACAACGGCGACGAGACGACGCTGCTGCAGACGGTCAACATCAACGGCAACACGGTGCTCAACACCGGGCCGGACGACCAGTTCGGCGGCGGCGAGGGCATCGGGGTCGACAGCTTCGTCGATCACTACCGGGCGACGATGTGGCAGACGGTCAACATCCTCAACAACAGCGTCGACACCGGCTACGCCGACGGCATCTTCGTCCATACCGAGGTCGACGACGACGCCACCGTGTTCCAGGACAACACGATCACCATTTCCGGCAACTCGGTGTTCAACCAGGACGACGACGGCATCGCCGTGGTCAACGAACTCGACGACGGCGCCACCCTGCGCCAGACGCTCCACGTCGACAACAACACGGTCGCCAGCAACGGCGGCGACGGTATCTTCATCGACGCCGGCGTCGAGGGCAGCTCCGACACCCGCTTCTATCAGACCGCGACGGTGCGCCATAACACGGCAGTCAACAACGGCGGCAACGGCCTCAACATCGACCTCGACGTCGACGACGGCGCGTTCTCGACCCAGACCTTCGATGTCGGCGGCAACTCGATCGCCGGCAACGACGTCGAGGGCGTCCTGATCGACATCGAGACGGAGGACCCGCTTTCAACCAGCTCGTTCTTCCTCGAGTTCTACAACAACGTCATCCACGACAACGAGTTCGACGGCTTCGAGGTCGATCATTTGGTCTTCGGCTCGGCGGCGAGCGGGGTCTTCAACGCGGTGGTGACGAACAACTCGATCGTCAACAACGGCGACAGCGGCATCGAGATGTACTTCCAGACCGATGCCTATACGCCCGATGGCAGCGTGTCGATCGTCGATGTCGACTTCATCGGCAACACCGTCGGCGGCAACATGGGTAACGGCGGTAACGGCGACGGCATCTATGTGGCGTCCAGCGTCTTCGACAGCGGCATCGCCGGCATCGCGCTCGAGTTCACCGACAACACCGTCTTCCTCAACGGCGACGACGGCATCGCGCTGCAGAACGTCTGGGATTCGGCCAATACCGGCGGCTCGGCAGTGATGAGCGCGACCTTCGGCGGCAACGACATCAACGCCAACACCGACGACGGCGTGTACCTGTTCAACGACGGCGATACGGACGACTTGCACGCGTTCCAAACGGTGCTGTTTACCCCGGGCGGCAACTACATCGCCAACAACCCGGGCTATGGCGTCTATGCGCGCACCCAGGACTACGGAATCCAGTTCGTCGATATCGGGCCGACGACGTTCTCGGGCAACGGAACGGACACCGGATACAGCTACGACGGCACCGGATCCCAAACCTTCTTGCCGTAGCCGGCGTCATACAAGTCAACCTAGCGGACGTGCCGCCCCTCTCGGGCGGCGCGTTTCGTTTACCCCTCACCCCGACCCTCTCCCGCAAGGGGAGAGGGAGTTCGGCCGAGCGCGACCAATCATCCCTCGCCCCATCGGGGAGAGGGAGGGACCGCGCAGCGGGAGGGTGAGGGGGAACCGAGCCCAGCCGGAGCTGGGTGAGGGGACGACAATGCGGGTGAGGTCGATCGAATCCGCCGCCCAATACTGGTAACGTGGATCAATGACGACCGACCAACGCGTACGAGACCTACGGCAACGGCCGACCGATGCTGAACGCCGGTTGTGGGCGCGTCTCCGGAACCGGCAAATGGTCGGCGCCAAGTTCCGCCGTCAGCATCCGATTGGTCCGTATATCGTCGACTTCGTCTGTTTCGAGAAACGGCTTGTTATCGAGGTCGATGGCGGCCAGCACGCAGCGTTGACGGCGCGCGAAGACACCCTGCGCAATCGCGATCTCCGCCGACAGCGCCACCGGGTCCTGCGGGTCTGGAACAACGACGTGCTGGACAACCTGGATGGCGTCCTGGCCCGCATCGATGCCTGCCTGAGCGACCGTTCGTAACAGCCCCTCACCCCGACCCTCTCCCTCGAGGGGAGAGGGAGTTGGACCGAGCGCAGCGTATCGTCCCTCGCCCCTTACCCACGTTCCCTCGCCCCCTTGGGGGAGAGGGAGGGACCCGCTTAGCGGGAGGGTGAGGGGGAACCGAGCCTAGCCGGAGCTGGGTGAGGGGGACATCGCCGCGACCGAGCCGCTCTACAGAAACGCGAACCGGTAGGCGTCGCCGTCCGCCACCACGTGGCCCATCGAGGGCGACGGAAAGTGGGCGGTCAGCACGGTTCGGCCGCTGTCGCAATGGGCGGCGAGGAAGTGCCGCCGCGTCGCCCGTCCCTGCTCCGGGTCGCTGTCGATACGGAACCGCCAATCGGGAAAGACGCACTGGATCGGCGCATGGATGAGGTCGCCGCACATCACCGCCTCGCGGCCTTGGGAGGCGAGCCGCACCGCGACATGGCCCGGCGTATGGCCCGGCGTCGGCTCGAGCCAGACCTCGTCGTCGAGGGCGTGGTCCATGTCGACCAACACCGCCTGTCCGGCCTCGATCACCGGCAGCACGCTTTCGCGGTAGGCATTGTTGGGATTGGCCGCGTAATGGGCGACCTCGTCGCGCGACAGGACATAGGATGCGTTGGGGAAGGTCGGCACCCAGCGGCCGTCGACCCGCCGCGTGTTCCAGCCGCAATGGTCGGCGTGGAAATGGGTGCAAAGAACGAAGTCGACCGCTTCCGGCGCGACGCCGGCGGCCACCAGCGCGGCCAGCCACGACGCCTCGTCGCGCCGGTGCCACGGCTCGAAATGCGGGTTGTCCTTGGCGCAGCCGACGCAGGTATCGATGAGGATCGTGTGATGGCGGGTGCGCACCAGATAGGACTGCACCGGCATGATCAACTTGCCGCTCTCGGGGCACATCGCCCACGGCTCCATCCAGGCGCGGTACGCTTCGACGATTTCGGCGGTGGCGTCGGTGAACAGCTCCAGCGGCGTCTTGTAGCGCATCTCCATCTCGACGAGGCGGTCGATGCGGATGTCGCCGAGGGCGAGCGTCGTCTTGCGATCGCTCACATGCCGCCGCCCTTGAAACCGCCGTCACCGTCCGCCGCGGCGCCCGACCCCGACCCCGCCGAACCGGGACGCGCGATCTCGGGCGCGGCGATTTCGACCGCATCGAGCGACATCTTCTTGTAGGACGCGCGGTCGTAGTCGGCGCCGAGCGGGAACGGGCGCAGGCAATCGAAGCCGACCTTGGCGCCGAGATAGTCGGGGAAGCTGGGGTTGAGGCCGTGGCCGAAGACCTTGTCGACGACGACGATGCCGGTCGTCGCGTCGAGCCGCGTCGCCATCGCCCATTCGACGTCGCTGGGGTTGCGGATGTCGACGTCATCGTCGACCACGGTGACCATCTTCAGCGGCGGGAAGGCGGCGAAGGCGGCCATGATCGCCTGCTTGCCCCACCCCGCCCGCTTCTGACGCAGCTTGACGACGGCGTGGTAGAAGCCGCAGCCGCCGTGGCTGAAATAGACGTCTTCGGCCCCCGGCACCTGGCGTTGCAACAGGGTCAGCACGTTGGCCTCACCGAGCAGGCCGACCGAATTCCACACCTCGATCCCGGAAAGGATGGTCTGGAACACCGGATTTCGGCGGCGGTGGATCGCACGGACATGAACCACTGGGCGCTGCGCGCGCTTGGCGTAATAGTTGGTGACCTCGGCGAACGGTCCCTCTTCGCCGAGCTCGCCCGGCACGATCTCGCATTCCAGCGCCCACATCGCGTGGGCCACCGTCTCGACGTCGGAGCGGGTGCCGGCGACCAGTTGCAAGGGATGGCCGTGAAACTCACTGGCGATGCCGAGTTCGTCGGTGTCGGCGGGCGCGGCCTCAGCGGGCGCGGCGGCGGCGAAGTGCAGCCCCGGACCGACGCCGATATTGAGGGTAATCGGCAGCGTCTTGCCGAGCTCCTTGGCCTTGGCCAAATAGAGCTCGAGGTGACGCCCGGCGTCGATGTTGATGTGCAGGGTGTCGCGGTTCTCGACCAGGAAGCGCTGGATCGACGCATTGCGGACGCCGCTCTCCGGGTCCTTGGCGATGACCACTCCGGCGTCGAAATAGCGTCCGCCGTCCTGCAGCGCGTGGAGCGGGATCGGCATCCGGTCGAGGTCGGGCGCGTCCTCGGTCACGTCGAGGACCGGGCCGTCGGCGACCAACCGCGGATCGACCGGCTTAGTCTGCCACCGCTTGATGCAGCCGGAGACGAATTGCGGCAGGGTCGGCTCGTCCTCGCGCAGCAGGTCGGCGAGCAGGTCTCGGTTCCAATAGAGGCCGGTAAAGACCGGATGGTCGTGGCCCTTGACCTTCTCGAACAGCACCGCGCGCGGACCGCCCTCGAGCTCGAAGGCGAGCCCGGCCAGGTCGTAGGCCGGATCGACCTCGGTCTTGACCCGGGCCAGCCGGCCCATGGCGTCGAGATCGTCGATGATCAGGGCCAGGTCGTGAATGTGTTCGGCGGCCATGGCGCGCCCTCCTCCCCGCGAAAGCGTGTCGCACGCATCGGCGCCAGTTTAGCGAACGGCCGCACCCTGTAAAGCAAGCGCGAGTGCCGCCGATTGACACCCCGTCGCGGCCACGCTACGCCAACCGTTGCCCAATCCGAAGGGGGAGAGGTGAGCAAGACAACGGGCGCCATTGCCGCCGGCCATCCGGCAACTGCGGAAGCCGGCCGGCTGATGCTGGAGGCGGGCGGCAATGCCTTCGACGCCGCGCTGGCCGCGTTCTGTGCCGCCTGCGTCTCAGAGCCGGTGCTGGCATCCTGCGGCGGCGGCGGCTTCCTGCTCGCCCGCGCGGCGGACCAGGCGCCGGTGCTCTACGACTTCTTCCCCCAGACGCCGCGACGGCGGGGCGACGGCGACGGGCTCGACTTCTTCCCCATCACCGCCGATTTCGGCCCCGTCCAGCAGGAGTTCCATATCGGCCGCGGGGCAATCGCCGTGCCCGGCGCGGTGCGCGGCCTGTTCGCCGTCCACGGCGAGCTCTGCCGCCTGCCGCTGGCCGAGATCATGGCTCCGGCGATCGAACTCGCCCGTCGCGGCGTGGCGGTGATCCCCTATCAATCCTACCTCCTCGAGGTCGTCGCGCCGATCTACCGCTACCGGCCCGAGGCGCGCGTGGTCTTCGCCAGCCGCGAGGACCCGGACCGGCTGCTCATGTCCGGCGAGGATTTGCGCAACCCCGACCTCGCCGACCTGTTCGAGAGCCTGGTCCGCGAGGGCGTCGACCTGTTCTACCGCGGCGCCGTCGCCGACCGCATCGTCGAGCTCGGCCACGACGGCGGCCTGCTTTCGGCCGACGATCTGGCAGCCTACCGGGTCGCCCGCCGGGTGCCGCTCGCGCAAGCCTATGGCGACGCCACCGTGACCATCAATCCACCGCCATCGTCGGGCGGCATCCTCGTCCTGTTCGCCCTCGGCCTGTGGGCGCGGCGCCAGGCGGCATCGCCGCGCGCATTGGTCGAGATCATGGCGGCGACCAATAAGGCACGGATCGACAGCGGCCTCGACGACGACCCGGCGCGCGACGAAATTCTTGGCCTCCTCGATCCGGCGCTGGTCGCGCGCTATGCCGACGCCATCGCCGATCGTCCCCACAGCGCCCGCGGCACGACCCAGATCAGCGTCATCGACGGCGACGGCAATGCCGCCAGTCTGACCGTATCCAACGGCGAGGGTTGCGGTTACCTGATCCCGGGTACCGGAACCATGCTCAACAACATGCTCGGCGAGGACGATATCAACCCGCGCGGCTTCAACAACTGGCGGCCCGATACGCGAATCAGTTCGATGATGGCCCCGGCGCTGGTCGAGGTCGGCCGGGATCGCCTGGCCGCTCTCGGCTCCGGTGGATCCAATCGCATCCGCACCGCGATGTTCCAGGTGTTGCGCCAGTTGGTGGCCGGCGAGGCCGACTTGGCCGGCGCCGTCACCGCACCCCGCCTCCACTACGAGGGCGGCGTGTTGAACGTCGAGCCAGGCTTCGATCCCGGGGCGGTCGGAGATTTGCTCGCCGACTACCCCGACCACAAACTCTGGGATGCGCCCAACATGTTCTTCGGCGGCGTCCATGCGGTCGAGTTCGATGCGGCGTCGCGGACGTTCATCGCCGTCGGCGACGCGCGGCGCGGCGGCGCCGTCGCCGAAGTCTGACCCCAGAGCCGGGCGATGGAAATCATCCTGCTCTTTGTCGCCGCCGGATTCGCGGGCGGGGTGCCGGCCGGGCTGTTCGGCATCGGCGGTGGCTTGACCGTGGTGCCGATCCTCTATTTGTCGCTGCCATGGCTCGGCGTCGACCCCGGCGTCGTCATGCATCTGGCGATCGGCACCTCGCTGGCGGTGATGGTCGTGACCACGATGGAATCGACTTACGCCCACAACCGCAAGGGCGACGTGGTCTGGCCGGAGGTGCGCAAGCTGGCGCCGACGGTGGCTCTCGGCGCCCTGGCCGCCGCCTTGTGCGCGCCTTGGATCGCGACCGATATCCTGCGCTATTTCTTCATTGCGCTGGTCGTCTACACGATCTTCCGCGCCCTGACCAAGAAGGGGTTCACGACGGACTACGCGCTGGCCGATTTCCGCCCGCCGTCGCGCACGCTCTGTCTTCCGGTCGGGTTCGCGATCGGTCTGGTGGCGGCGCTGCTCGGCATCGGCGGCAATCCGATGTCGGTACCGTTCATGCGCTGGGCGCGCATGCCGATGGTCAACGCGTCGGCGATCTCGGCCGCATTGGCGTTTCCGATCGCGGTGGTCGGTGCCATCGGCTACGCCGCCTCCGGCTGGGGCGACCCGGGGCTGCCCGCCGGGACGACGGGCTACGTCTACTGGCCGGCGGTGCCCGGGCTGCTGATCGGCGCCCTGGTCGGGGTTCCGATCGGCACCCGCCTGTCGCATCGCCTGACGGACAAAACCTCGGCGCGGATCTATGTCGGTTTCCTCGTCGTCGTGCTCGTCGCCATGATCGTCTGAAACCCGGAGCGCTTTGCCTCCAACGCGGCGGTGCACTAGAATCGCCGCCAACGATAGCAATGAATGCGCGTCCGATGGCCGACGCCCCGCTCGACCCGAAACGCCATGCGTTCCGCCCGGACCTCGCCGATGTCCGTTTGCGCGGCCGGATCGAGGCGGCGCGCTATGTCGCCGGCGCGCCGGCCCAATGCCGGGCCGAGATCGCCGCCGTGATGGCGGCGCCGGATGCCGGGTCCGAACAGTCCAGCCAGCTGCTGTGGGGCGAGACCTTCACCGTATTCGAGCGTGGCGCCGACTGGCTATGGGGGCAATGCGCCCATGACGGCTATGTCGGCTATGTTGCGCCGGCCGACCTCGACGACGAAATCTCGGCGCCGACCCATCGCGTCGCCGTGCCGCGCTCGTTTCTGTTCGCCACGCCGTCGGTCAAATCCGATGTGCGCGCCGCGCTGCCGATGATGGCCCGCATCGCCGTCGGCGGCGAGCGTGACGGCTACCGGACGATTGGCGGCGGCGGCTGGATCCATGGCGCGCACATCGCCCGGTTCGAGGATTTCGAGGACGATCCCGTGGCGGTGGCATCGCGCTTCCTCGGCGTCCCGTATCTATGGGGCGGGCGCACCATGCTCGGCATCGATTGCTCGGGGCTGGTCCAGATCGCGCTCCAGGCGATTGGTATTTTCGCGCCGCGCGACAGCTATATGCAGGAAACCGAGATCGGCGATGCGGTCGATATCCCCGCCGATCCGGCGCAGCTTCGCCGCGGCGACCTGGTCTTCTTTCCCGGCCATGTCGGCTTTGTCGACGGCGCCGGCGGCTACCTCCATGCCAGCTCCCATGCCGGCGCAGTTTCGCTCCACCCCCTGGCCGACGTCGTCGCGCGCGCGCAACGCGTGCATGGCCATGCCATCAGCGCGGTCCGGCGCCTGCCGCCGATTTAGAGCGCTCTAGCGGGGCCAGAAGCGCCGAGCGACAAAGCGCAGGCCCGAGGCCGGCGCCAACGACAGCGCGCGCAAACCGGATATGAGCGCCGCCACCGGCCGGCCCGAGATCCAGTCGGCGGCGGCGACATGGCGGGCGGTCATGGCTTTGAGCCGGCGTGGCAGCCCGGGATCGATTCGGGCCAGGTTTTCGCTATGCTTGTCCAGGATCAACGTGGCGGCGGCGCGGGTCACGCCGGCAGCGTCGCGCGCCGCCGGGGCGAGATGGACGGCCAGCGATTCGGGGACGAAATCGAGCGCCCGATGACGGCCGAGGCGCAACAGCCAGTCCCAGTCCTCGAGCCGCCGCAAGCGCTCGTCGAACGGCCCGACGCGATCGAAGGTGTCGCGGCGCACCGCCATCGTCGTGCCGATGCAGATGTCACCGCGTTCGACCATATCGGCGGGACCGAGGCGCGGCGGGTCGGGAAGGCGACGCTCCGTCCCCGGCCGGCCAGGACGGATCAGATCGAATCCGGTGCAGCAGACATCGGTTCCGTGCTCCGCCATGAAGGACAGCTGGCGCTCGAGCTTCTCCGGGCGCCACCAATCGTCGGAATCGAGGAACGCGACGATATCCGCCCGCGCCGCCGCGACGCCCGCATTCCGCGCTCCGCCCGGGCCGCGGTTTACGGCATTTCGCGCGACGCGGATGCGCGAATCGGAATGCGCCTCGACCGTGGCGACGGTGTCGTCGGTCGAGGCGTCGTCGACGACGACGATCTCGAAATCCACGAAAGTTTGGGCTACGACGCTTTCGATCGCCGCGGTCACCTCGGCGCCACGGTTGAACACCGGGATGATCACCGAGACCGCCGGCCGGTCCGTGTCCCGAGGCGGGTTCACCTTGTCCAAGCGACCGTCGCGCGCCGGTCTGGTTGCCGGTCGATCAGGTTTCGAGCGCCTTCCACATTTCCACGTCGCGTCGTGCGGTCCAAATGCGCGGGTCGCGGATACCCTGGGCCTCGTCATAGGCACGGGTGACGTTGAACGGCAGACAATGGTCGAAGATCACCCAGCCGCCATATTTCGGTTTGAGCTTTTTGTAGGTACTACGATAGACGTCCTTGAGATCGTCTTTCTTGGCCACGCCATTTTGGACCGATTTCAGCATCGCTGTCACGAAGGATTTCGTGCCGTCAATGGCTTCGTTGACCTTGGCCGGGCTCTTGAGCGCCGGACCACGGCCGGGCACCAGCTTGCGGGGCGCAAACGCCCGAACCCGGTCGAGCGTCGCCGGCCAGTCGGACAGGTAGGCATCGCCGCAATAGGGTGTCGCACCGCGTTCGACCAGATCGCCGGCCAGCATGATCCGCTCCTTGGGCAGCCAGACCACGGTGTCGCCCTTGGTGTGGCCGCGGCCGAGATGCATGATGCGCACCTCGCGTTTGCCCATCCAGATCGTCAGTGCATTGTCGAAAACCATCGTCGGCCAGGTCAGGCCGGGCACCGATTCGACCTTTTCGAAGAGGCGTGGAAAGCGCTGTGTTTCCGATTTGAAATCCTGGGCCCCGCGCTCCTTGATCAACTCGTAGGTGCCGCCGCTGGCGATGATCTGCTCCGCCTTGTAGGCCGAGGCACCGAGAACGCGGACGGCGTGGTAATGGCTGAGCACCAGATACTTGATCGGCTTGCGCGTGACCTTGCGGATTTCGCGGATCAGGGAGCGGGCCTGAACCGGGGTCGCCAGGGTATCGACGACCATGACGCCGTCATCGCCGATGACGACCGCGGCATTGGGGTCGCCCTCGGCGGTATAGCCGTAGACACCGTCGGCCAACTTGTCGAAGGTTACTTTCTTGACGCTCAAGTCGGCCTGGGACGCGAAGGCCTTGGTCATCGCACTCTCCTTATCGACATGGCGGTGCGGCGCGAGTCGCCCCGCCCCTTCCGATCAGCCGTGACCATAGCAAGACCGCGCGCGCCCGCAACCCCGACGGGGCGGCAAAACCGTCAGCCGGCGGCGTGCCCGTGCAGCAGACCCTCGACAATCTCGCCTGCGGCGCCGAAATCCTCGACGCTGTGCTCATAGGCTTCGCGGGCGGCGGAATAGGCCTCGACGCGCGCGCTGTCGATACCGTCCCGGAACAAAGCGGCGTGGGCCTCCTGGCACGCATCGAGCAAATGGTCGGCGATCAATCGCCGCCGCATGTATTCGCGGGCCGCCTCGCCGATCGCCACCGGCAAAGCGTCGTATTGCGGCACCGCGGGTCCCGCGCCCTGCGCGAAGTCGCTTCTCAAGAGCGGCCACATCTCCGCCCAATCGTCGCGCGACCGGCCCTCTTCGAGATGGCGGTAGCCATACTGGCGCAGTACGCTGCGCGCGCCCTCAACCAATGGGTCGGGAAACCGGCCGCCGGCAATCATCGCCAGCTCAGGCCGCGGCATGGTCGGCCGCGTCGTATCCGACGCGCATGTCGTAGTCGGGTTCGATTTCCGCTTCGCTGGGCATTTCGAGGCCGACATCCTTGAGCCGCGGTTCGACGAGCTCCCAATACTCGGTCTGCAGCTCCTCCGGGGATTTGGTCTTGATGCCGTATTCGTAGTAGATATCGAACATCTTCGACTTCTTATCGCCCGACGACGGACGGCCGTAAAAGCCGAGTCCCATTTTCATGAATTTCGGCGCCCGCTTCTGCAACTCCTCGAGGCCCCGGTCGCCATCGAATTCGACGCAGCGTTTGGCCGCCCACACGCCGAAGGCGAGGTGACCGTGCTCTTCCTTGTGGATGCGCACGTTGACCCGCGCCCAGGGCAGATACGAACATTCCCGGTATTGACCGAGGAAGGCGACGGCCGCCGGCGTGACGAGAGTCGAGAACAGCGCCACGTCGTACCAGGAATCGAACATCGGCGACCAGTTTTCCTTACGAAAACCGTTGATGACATTGACCTTGGCGGGGTCGGGGTTGTCGGGATTGGTGACCAGCTCGTGAAGCCGTGCATCGACATCGACGCCGAGGTCGGCCATCAGGTTCCACACGTAGTAGCCATGGCCCATCTCCTCCATGACCTTCTTGGCCAATCGATAGGCCTCTTCCGGGCGTGGCGCGTATTGAGCGTTCTCGGCCACCCGCTGGCCGCCGGCATATTCCGAATCGCCCTGAAAGGACATCAGATTGAGAAGCGCCGCTTTGTAATCCTCGGGGAGCGCGTCGCCCTTGTCGTATTTTCGCATCACACTTCCTTCCCGTGCCGATTTCGGCATCATCTAACATACTACAGTTTTTGGTATTAAACATATAAAAGTGTATCATATTGTTCTTGTCAACGATTCTGAGCGCAATAACGATTTACGGATAATGATATGTAAAATACTGTCTTCAAATGATTTTATATCCACATACCTCATAAGGGAGATAAATTCGCGCCGCATGAGCTAAATATTTTTCACTACAAAGAGCCAAACGAATCGGCTGAAAGTGAACGTAGAACGATTGCGCCAGAACCACGATAGGGCTATACATCGATCCTCGGTTGGAGCTTGGAGTAATCTCAAAACCGCCTATGTCTACGCCGCGCCGTTTCGCTGAACTGACCCAGAATCTCGCCGATTCGACATCGCCCCGGGCGAAATCTCTCATCGTGACGATTTACGGCGACGCGATTGCGCCCCACGGCGGCACGGTCTGGCTCGGCAGCTTGATTCGGCTGGTCGAACCGCTGGGCCTCAACGAGCGCCTGGTGCGTACCGCCGTCCTGCGCCTATCGCGCGATAGCTGGTTGTCGGCGAATCAGATCGGACGCCGCAGCTATTACAGTCTTACCGAAAGCGGCCGCCGCCGTTTCGAAGACGCCCATCGGCGCATCTATTCGGTGCCGCGGGCGGCCTGGAACGGGCGCTGGACATTAGCGGTGCTGGTTACCGGCGCGATCACCAACGCATCGCGGGACCGGTTGCGTCGCGAGCTGACCTGGCTCGGGTTCGGCACTATCGGGGCCAATTGCATGGCCCACCCCGACGCCGATATCGATGCGGTCCGGCATGTCCTGCAGGACCAAGGCGTCGCCGACGGGGTCGTCCTGCTCGATGCCAACGATATTGGCGGCGGCGCTTCCCCGCCATTGCTCGAACTTGTCCGCCAGTGTTGGGATATCGAGCAATTGGAGGACGGCTACCGCGGATTCCTCGAGCGGTTTCGACCGCTTCTGCAATCGATCCATGGTAACGAGCGGCCCGATCCACAGAGCTGTTTCCTGATCCGGACCCTGCTCATTCACGAATATCGCCGGGTCTTGCTGCGCGACCCCCAGCTCCCCGACGAATTGCTGCAGTCGGGATGGAGCGGGACTGCGGCGCGATTGCTGTGTCGTAACCTGTACCGGCTCACCCAACATCCCGCGGAACGGCACCTGATGTCGGTCCTGGAAACTGCCGACGGTCCCCTGCCCGAAGCTGCCCCCTACTTCTTTGACCGTTTCGGCGGCCTCGAGGACGCGTCGGTAGCCGTGCGGGAAAGCGCCTGAACCAGCCCGGCATCCACTATCCCGAGCGCTGCGCTGTACCGGCCATCGATGGCTAAATCCGAAGCGGAAGCGATTTGAGCGCGCGCATGCCGGTTCGTTCCGTCCAGCGCAATTCGTCTTCCGGGACCGCAAGCTCGAGAACGCGAGTTCGGCCCAACAACTTTCGCAGCAGAACATCCATTTCGGCCCGAGCCAGCCATGCGCCGAGGCAGAAATGGGGGCCGCCGCCGAAGGCGAGGTGCCGATTCTTTGGCCGTCCGATGTCCAGCGCTTCGGGATTTTCGAACACATCGGGATCGGCATTCGCCGCCGCGAGCAGCGCCATGAGCGGCTGCCCCTTTCGTAACGCCACGCCCTCGAACTCCGTATCCTCGATCGGAAAACGCGGCTTCGTCATTTGCACCGGGGACACGAAACGCAGCAATTCCTCGACCGCGGAAGGGGTCAGATCCGGCTCCGCGCGTAACCGCTCCAACTGATTTGGATTTTGCAGCAACGCCAGTACGCCACCGCTGATCAAATGGGTCGTGGTCTCATGCCCGGCGGCGAACAACAAAAAGCACATCGCCAACAACTCGTCCTCGGAGAGGCGGTCGCCCTCGTCCTCGGCATGGACCAGCCCGGAGATAAGGTCGTCTCGCCGCTCCGCCCGGCGTTCTTCGAACTTCATCCGCATGTACCGGTTGATGCGGCCGATTGCCGGCACCAGCCGCACGATGCCCCATAGCGACGCGGCTTCGGACATCGACGCCATCCAGCGGGCGAATTTGGGGCGGTCCTCCTGCGGCAGCCCCAGCATTTCGCAGATGACGGCCAGCGGCAGGTCACGTGCAACGTGCTTCACCAGGTCGCGATCTTGGGAGGCGGCCAAGTCATCGAGCAAGCGGTCGGCGATGTCCTCGATGCGGGGAACCCAGGCTTCGATCTCGGCGCGCCGGAACGTGCCGTCAACCAGCTTGCGGAGCCTTCGATGCTCGGGATCGTCCTTTAGCAGCATGTTGTTGGCGAGGAGCCTTATGCCGCCCGGTAGCCAGCGCACAATTATGGCCATTCGCGTATTACCGGCGCGCCGAACGTCGACCGAAAAACGGTCAGGATCCTTGAGCAACTTTTCCACGGCGGCGTGGGTCGTGACAAAGGTGATGCGCCCGATAATCGGCGCGCGTGTCGTGACGACAGGCCCGACAGCACGCATCGCGGCCAGAGTCGGGAACGGATCGCGCTTGAACGCCTGTCCGGCAATATCAAATCGGTGGATTGTCTCGGTCACGTCGTCGCCCGTATATGAATCCGGGCAAATGCCTAGCACTCAAGCGATCAATGTCCAGACAAATTGGCGTCCCGCCCGTAAGGACGCGAGGCACTGGCTCATTCCGGTCATCGATCAGTACGCGGGACCGCGATGGTATCGGCCCACTCAGTCCAGGATCTGGCTCAGGGATTCGAAGCTGGTCGTCACCTGCAGGCTGAAGATATCGACGCTGGAATCGTAATTGCCGACCAAGAGATGGGCCCCCGATGTATCGATGCTGGCGATCGGTGTATCGGGCAAGAAGAGATGGGCGTAGGCGATGCTGAGATCGAAATGTTCGTCGAGCCCATAGGTTGCGCCGATCGTCGCCCAGTGACGATCGTTGTCGGGGACGCGAGCGGAGCGAAAGGTCGCGTTCGGCACCGGTGATTCGTCGTAGGCGTAGCCAAGACGGAATGTCCAGTTTTCGCCGTACCGATAGATTGCCCCGCCGGAAAAGCGCCAAGTGTCCTCCCAATTGAAGACAGATGCCGCATCGCCCAATCCGTCACCGAGCTCGATGACGATTTGCGGCACGACGCTCCAGTTCGTCCACGTCGCATCGGCGACCAGATCGAGCTCCGGCGTCACGTTTTGCAAGACGCTAATCGATACCGTGTCGGGCAAGGTCAGGTTGGCGCTCGCCGTCGTCCAGGCGGGCAGAGGCGGTCCGCCCGGCGCCACCATAAGGTCGGCGTCGCCCGAGAAATCGTGGTCGACCGACGACCGGTAGTGGACGCCGATCCGCGTGCCGTCGATCGGTTCCCACAACCCGCCGACATTGGCGCCGAATCCTAGGCTATCGGCGGTAATATCGATGAAAGTATCGAACGCCCCAGGCAGAGGGCCGCCCAACCCCGGGGGGATCAACAGGCCGCCATCGATCATATTGGTCAGATTCGCGTTGGCGTATTGGAGGTTGAGGCCGACACCGATCGAGAACGAGTTGCTGATCTTGAACGCCATCGCTGTGTTCAGGTTGAAGACAAACAACTGCGAGCGGATGGAGTTGTAGCGGCCGACCCAATCGGCATCGTAAGCGGTGACCAACCCGAACGGCGCGTTGAGCCCGACGCCGAACCAGACGTCTTCCGAAAGCTGGTGCGAAAAATATGACGCCCCGGCAACGACAGGGGTACCGCCATTGGCGTTGTTGGGCCCCGCCGTCGGCACCGACGTGCCGGGTCCGGTAAAGGTCGTCGATCCGTTGTTGGTAAACTCCGAGTTAGGGAAAATCGGGCTCACCGAGAACACGGCGTTGTTGTCCGGCAAATGGACCATGCCGGCGGGATTGAAAAAGATCGTCGACGCGTCTTCCGCCACCGCCGCCGCGCCCGCGAAGGCGGTGCCGAGACCGGTCGTGCTCTGCTCATATACAGCGAAGCCGGCCGCGTGGGCCGTGCCGCCGCCGCCGGCGAGCATGACCGCCACCGCGGCACCTGCCGCCTTCAGTCTCAAGGAAGTCATCGGGATCATGTTTCCGTCCCCCTGTGCGTCTCGCCCAACGCCGCGCCCGGTCCGGGGTCCGATCCCGGTTGATCCGGGGTTCATGCCCGCGCGTACAATCTATCCCTGCAGGTCATATTGAGCCGCGATTCGCCAAACTAGCGTTAACGGCCTTCCAAGAAAAGGTGCCAGATTTAGTATTACACTTCAGCTAAAATCCACTATCCCTTGAAAAACTCGAACTATGGCTAGAAAATTATTCCACGCGGGCGGTGGCGCTCCTTGCGATCGCGGTCAGTGGATCGTCCCCACCGATGACCGAGGCGCCGCTTCGGGCTCGCCCGAGGTCGGCCCCGCCTGATGATGAACCATTTTCCAGATACCATCCTCGCGCACGAAAACATTCGTGGCGGCAAGCAAAGCGTCGTCGATGCGTTCGTAGCAAATTACAAAGATGGCATCCCCGCACAAGAATGGCTCGGGGGAAACGCATTCGACTTTGGGGGCGCCGGCATTGCCGAGAATTTGCTGCCAGCTGACCATGACCTCGTCGCGGCCGCTGATCGGCGGCCACCCCGGATGAATGCAGGCGACCGGTGAAATTCGCGCCCACAGGCTCTCCATGGCCTCGTAATCGCGTTCGGTGAACGCCGCATAGAATTCGGCATTTACGGCGAGGACAGCATCCAGGTCTCTCATGCCTCCTCCGGTTTCGCTCAACGCGTTTGGAAAGACATCGAATCGCGCGCCGCCTCATAGATCGAGAGATTGCCGTTCTCTTTGCACAACAACTGATAGGTGCCGACGAAGGTCTCGACTTCCTCTTCGGTCAGTGGCCGCCGTTTCTCGCCGTCATCGAGGACACCGTGGAGGTACCCGAGCGCGTATCCGAATCGAAATCCACCCCCGGCCGCGGACTGAATCGCAACGTTGATGTTGTCGTTCTGAATGTCGAATCCGCTCAGCAACTCGGTGCACGGCGTTTCGGTAATGACTCGAGGGTTCAGGTTGATGGTCATTTCCTGTGCCCGAGAAGACGGCACCAGAAATACGAGCGTCGCTGCGACCACTATGGAAATGCACCCTAGTCCCTTGGTCATGATCCCTCCAATTACTTGGCCTCCATTGGCCCCCTGATTCGTCCCACGAGGCGCGATTCCTCATTATAGGGGACAGCCCCGTGGGTTATGAACAATTCTTCGTCATGGCTTGCTCATTGCCGGGCTTGCCCGGCGCCGACGCGAGCGTGCACTATCGCCCGTTCAGGCCGCCGGCATTGGGAACGCGGGCCGCCAGTCCGGGCGGGTGGAGTATGTCATGAACCTTGTCTTTTTTGTGATCGTCCTGATCGCGTTCCTGATGGCGGCTTGGCGTCAACTGACCTGGTCCCCCGCTGTGGTCGGCGAGCCGGCCCCGATGGACCGGTTGGGCAGCAGCATGATCGATGCCGCCGCCGGCTCGGTAACCCTGGCCATCGGCCTGATTGGTGTCATGGCGCTGTTTCTCGGCTTGATGAAGGTGGCCGAGGCCGGCGGCCTGCTGCGCATTATCGCCCGCACTTTGAGGCCAATCATGGTGCGCCTGTTTCCCGACGTGCCCGCCGATCACCCGGCGATGGGCGCGATGATCCTCAACATGTCGGCGAATGCCTTGGGTCTCGGCAACGCGGCGACGCCGTTCGGCATCCGTGCGATGCAGGAATTGGACCGGCTCAACCCCTGCAAGGGAACGGCAACCAACGCCATGGCGCTGTTTCTCGCCATCAATACGTCAAGCGTAACGCTGTTGCCGACCGGCGTCATTGCCCTGCGCGCGGCCGCCGGCTCGAACGATCCCGCCGGGATTCTGCCGACGACCCTGTTCGCGACCATATGCTCGACCACCGCCGCCATCGTGGCGGCCAAGGTCTACCAGCGGTATTTCCCGTTTCCGCCGCGCGACCATGTTCCGATATCCGAGGAGGAGGCTGCGGAGGCCGCGGCCGAGACGCCAACGGAAACCGATGATGCGATCGACGAGAATCCCGCCGAAGCCTATCCGGCTTGGGTCTCCACCCTCGTCATTCTGGGCATCGTGGCCCTGATCCCGATCGCCATCGTTTACGGCAAGTCGATCGCGCCGTGGATCATTCCGTCGTTGATGGTCGGCCTGCTCGGTTTCGGCGTTGCCCGGCGGGTCCGCGTCTATGAAAGTTTCGTCGAGGGCGCCAAGGACGGCTTTCAGGTCGCGGTGCGCATCATCCCCTATCTGGTCGCGATCCTGGTTGCCGTCGCCATGTTCCGTGCCAGTGGCGCCATGGAATTGCTGATCGGGCCGCTGGGCGCGATTACCGGCCTCTTCGGTCTGCCGGCGGAGGCACTGCCGATGGCGCTGCTGCGGCCGCTGTCGGGGTCGGGAGCCTACGGCGTGCTGGCCTCGCTGATCAACGACCCGGCGATCGGACCGGACAGCTATGTCGGCTATCTGGTCAGCACCTTCCAGGGCTCGACCGAGACCACGTTCTACGTCATCGCCGTCTATTTCGGCGCGGTCCAGGTGCGGCGCCTGCGCCATGCCCTGGCGGCGGCGCTGACGGCGGATCTGGCGGGTATCGCCGGCGCCGTGTTTATCGTTTGGTTCCTCTACGGTTGAGCGGCGCGACGGCAGCGCCGCCGACGCCGTTCTTAGTTCTCGACCAGGGTCGCTTCGTCGGGGCTCCGCCGCCGCCGACGCAGCAGCCGCCGACACCCGGCATAGGCCAAAAACACGACCGCCGCCGCACCCGCACCGTAGAGCGCGCCGCCCCAGCCGAGCGGCAGGCCGGGCTCGAAAACGCGCCAAGTGGCGACCGCGATCGCGTTGTCGATATGGGTCAATAAGACGATCGGCCGCATCGGACCGCTGGCGTTGAGGATCGCATCGTGGGCCGCGCTCAGCTCGGCAATTCGGGCATCGGTCGCGGTGGCAACCGCAGCGCGGGCGGCCGGCGTTAGTTCACTATAGATCGCGCTGTCGCCGAGCTGCGCCGCCAAGAACCTGGCCTCGTCGAGATGGCCGCCGAGCCGTTGTAGATATTGCTGGACGAAGGCCGGCAGCTGAGCGGCGCCGGCTCCGACGCCTGCGAGACAGGCCAATCCGACGATACGACGCGGATAAATCATGCCGGCTGCTCCCATCGAGGGGCGATCCGAGAGGCGCCGATCTTGCCCCGCAAACGTGGCAGGTCCAAGGCACCGGCGTCGCCCGCCACGGCGTCACACGCCGCCGCAGGTCGGAATGGTCATACTCTGGAACGGCGCCGAATCGAACACCAATATGGCGCCGGCCGCACGCAGCCGGCCGGCATATCCCGGCTGATCGGAGTACAGCACCCAGATGTTGGGGAACCAGGTGCCGGCGACAATGCTGCCCCCCGCTCTGTCGGTGGCCAGGAACGCCTCCTTCAGGCTCGCGCCGACCGGAAATACCGTGGTGACCATACCGCTTCGCTCGCCGGACAGCTCGGCGTCACGGGCGGCAATCAGCATCAACGCCAACCAGCCCGCTACAACGGCGAGCAGCAATCCAAGCGCAAGAAGGTGGAACCGGCGGCCCGGCAGCCCGGATTTCCCGCGGCCCGCGGAACGCCCCATGCCAACGCGCTACCGCGCTTCCGCCAGGCGGCGGACCGGACGCTCGTCGATCGGCCAGTGAATCAAGGCGGCGGCGATCCCGGTCGCGACGCACAGCCACCACATGATATCGTAAGACCCCGTCGCATCGAAGATATAGCCGCCGAACCAGACGCCCACGAAGCTGCCGACCTGGTGGCCGAAAAAGACGATACCGAACAGCATCGCCATGTTGCCAATCCCGAACATTTGGGCGACCAGCCCCGACGTGAGCGGCACCGTCGACAACCACAGCAATCCCATCGTCGCCGCAAAGACCATGACCGAAACGTCGCTGATCGGAACCAGGATAAACACCGCAAAGACCAGCGACCGCAGCAGATAGATCCAGCACAGCAGATTACGTTTGCTGAGCCGGCCGCCGAGCAGGCCGGCGCAATAGGAACCGACGACGTTGAACAGGCCGACGATGGCGATCGCCCACGCGCCGAGCGCCGGGTCGAGCCCGGCATCGATGATGAAGGCGGGAAAGTGGAACGTGAGGAACGAGACCTGGAACCCGCAGACGAAGAAGCCGGTGGTCAAATAGACATAGCTTCGATGACCGAGCGATTCGCGCAACGCCTCGTTGATCGATAGCCGGCGCTCACCGGCGACGTTGCCGGCGCGACTCGACAAGACCGGCGTTACGGCAATCATCGCGATAATGCCGAAACCGAGCAGGACCAGCGCCGTCGACCAGCCATAGGCGGAGATGAAGGCCTGGCCCAGCGGCACCATCAGGAACTGGCCTAGCGACCCGGCCGCTGTGCCGACGCCGAACGCCCACGAGCGCCGCTCTTCGGGCACCAACCGCCCGAAAGCGGCGAGAACGACCGAGAACGACGCCGCCGACATGCCGATCCCGATCAGGAACCCGGCGGACACGTGGAGCATGGCCGGGGTCGAGGCATCGGCCATCAGGAACAGGCCGAGGCCGTAAAGCGCCAATCCCGCCGACAGCACCCGCGCCGAGCCATAGCGGTCGGCGATCGCGCCGGCGATCGGTTGTCCGAGGCCCCACAGCAGGTTCTGGACCGCCATCGACAGGGCAAAGACCTCCCGGCCCCATCCGAATTCCGCCGTCATCGGATCGAGGAACACGCCGAAGCTGGCGCGAATACCAAAGACCAGAACGGTGAGCAGGCAGCCGGCGGCAATCACCAGCGCGGGCGTTCGCCACTGCGTCAGGGTCGCGTCGGACATATACTCTCCCCTACCATGCATTGCGAAACGGACGCGGATTTCCCGTTTGGCCAAAAACTAGGCCCTTCGTCCGGTAAGGCAAGGCGGACGTGCGCATGGCAGGCTTGCGCGCGAAGCAACATACCTCGGAATGAAGTCGGTCGCCGTGAGGCTAATGCGTAGGCCGAATTGGCGGTTCTCGGCTCTGGCGTGGGATATTCGGCGTGGGAAAAGAGGCGGCTGCCGCTTTGTTCCACCTAGCCTTCCGGCTGTTTCATCTCGGCATGAGCCACGCCGACCGGAGACATGTTCGCTGTTGGCACCAACTTCGATCGAGCGATAAATTAGGGCTCAAATGAGGACGGATTTTGTAAGAGTTGGGCGATGAGCAGCCAATGCCGATAGTCATCGAACCGAAGATCTTGCCGCGACGTGCCGCGGGCACATCGATGGCCGCCCTGGTCGCCGGCTCGGTAATGATGTTGTCGGGCTGCAACCTGCATCCGGACCGCGTGACGGCGGTGCCTGAGGGCTCTACGGACAAGGCCGTAATCTCCGGTATTCCCAATGCCCGCTTCTGGTTCGACGACGAGTACAACGAGGACCTGATCCAAATCGGGCTTCAAGCGCTGAACAACGAACGCGATCACCTCACAAAAATCGGACACAGTGGACCGTTGCTGCAGTCGAATATTCTGGCGATTTCGGGCGGCAGCGACAATGGCGCGTTCGGTGCGGGATTGCTCGTCGGATGGACCGAGGCGGGCGATCGGCCCGATTTCAAGGTCGTTACCGGAATCAGCACCGGTGCGCTCACCGCCCCGTTCGCATTTCTCGGGTCCGCCTACGACCATCAGCTTACGAGCGTCTTTACCGAGACCGCGGCCGAAAACGTGTTTGAAGAGAGGCCGCTCTGGGCGGCGATCTTCGACGATGCGATGGCGGATACCACGCCCCTTCTGACCCTGGTGCGCCATTTCCTCGACCAAGACATGCTGACCGCCATCGGGCGCGAATACGAAAAGGGGCGGCTGCTGCTCATCGCGACGACCAACCTGGATGCGCGCCGGCCGGCGATTTGGAGTATCGGTGCGATTGCCACCAGCGGCCATTCGAACGCACTTTCGCTGGTGCAGAATATCTTGCTGGCGTCGGCGGCGATACCAGGTGCCTTTCCGCCGGTCATGTTCGACGTCGAAGTCGACGGTAGTCCCCACCAGGAAATGCATGTCGACGGCGGCGCCATGTCGCAGATCTTTATGTACCCGCCGTCGCTCAAAGTGCGCGAGGCCAGCGAGCGGGCTGGAGTTGCACGCGAGCGGGCGCTCTATCTCATTCGCAATGCCCGCATCGATCCCGATTGGGCCACCGTCGAGCGGCGTACCATGGACATCGCGGGGCGCGCGATATCATCTTTGATCCATACCCAGGGCATCGGGGACCTCTACCAGATCTATCTTATCGCCCAACGCGACGAGGTCGACTACAACCTCGCCCACATCGGATCGGATTTCGATGTCGAGCACAGCGACAGCTTCGATACCGAATATATGCGCCAACTGTACGACTATGGATACGCGCTGGCGACCAACGGTTATCCTTGGGAAAAGCTGCCACCCGGGTTCGCCGCGAATGAAGACCGTTAGTTCGACCAGCGGCGCACGGCGAAGCATCGAACAACATACTGACGGCGGCGAGGTTCGGTGACTAATGATGTTCGGGACGGGGCCAAGCGACATGGACCACGATCTTGGATTGGATATGCGACGCACCGCCATGGTCCTCGCACTGCTTTCGATGACATGGCCCAGCGCCCCGGCCGCGGCGCAGGATTTCGAACAGCCGCCGGAATTCAAAGCCAGCGAAATCCTGACGCCGGACCTGTTAAACGGCGACCATCACCGGGTGATCGAACAGGTCACCAATGACGGCTACCACAACATCTATGAGATCTGGTCCGACTTCGGACCATTCACCGCTTACGGCTCGCCGATGCTGCGCATGAGGATTACGGAGATCGAGGCGATAGGCCAACTTCAGGACTTATCGCAGACCGAGGTCTTTCTCGAATCAGCGGCCAACACCACCGTGAGCGGTTTCAGGGCGATATGGCAGGCGGCGACCAACCCGATCGAAACGATCGCCGGTCTGCCCGAGGGAATCATCCGCATATTCCACGATTACGAGGAGGACATCGTCGACGGGGCGGGGACCGCCAGTGACATTACCGGTATCGGCAAGGAGGATTCCGGCGGCGAAGGCGAGGACGACGGTTACACCGAAGACGAAATAACCAAGGCGTTCGAGATCCACTTAGGCGTGCGCTCGGCGCAGCGCCGGCGGGCGCGCGAATTGGGCGTCGACCCGTATACCTCGAACGAGCCGCTGCAAAGCGCGCTCAACGAAATCGCCCGCATCGAACGGGCGGCGCGGTACGGCATGAAACTCGTACCCTTGCCCTCGATTCCGGGCGTGGGCTACATCGAAACGGCGGTCGAGGCCGTGTGGACCAAGGATTACAGGGAACTGCAAAAATTCAATCGCGAGCGGTTGATCGAAAGCGGCGTGGCCGAGGCGGACCTCGATGAATTCTTCCGCCATCCGGACGTTAGTCCTACGTTGCAGACGATCATCGTCAGCGGCCTCTTGGAACTCGACGATGTCGAAAATCGCGACCAGGTCATTCGTCAGGCGAATTCGGTCCGATCGGAGGACGAGGCCTACTTCTTCACCGAGTCGCTGTCCCTGCTGGTGTGGTTTCACAACAACCAAAGCCCACTGGTTCGCTTCCTCCCCGATGTTCATCTGCCGGTCGGCCTGACCGCGGACCGGCGCCAAATCGCCATGTTTCCGGTCGACTATATGGCCTGGACTCCGGGCATCGCGGCGGCGGCCAAGATCTACACCCTGGAAAGCGCCGATTACCCGATCGACGACCGTGAACTTTGGCTATTGGGCGACGCCTCGCCGCGTGCGCGCCAGGGGCTGGCGGCGCTGGGGTGGCAAGTTAAAGAGGACGTCGCGACCGAGATCGACTGGGCGCCGCACTTGCAATTGGACTAGTTTGGCCGCATTCAAATCGGAGTCCGACCGCAACCCCCCGACCCAACGATGAGGCCCAAGTGCCCTTAGCGACCCTGCGAGAATTCTTCAAATTCGAAGCCGCCGGCGGAATCGTCCTGATCGCGGCTTCGGCGCTGGCCTTGATCCTGGCCAACACACCGCTCGAATCGCTTTACGACGACCTTCTCGAAACGCCGTTGCAAATCCGCGTCGGCACCCTCGATATCGCGAAGCCCCTTCTGCTGTGGATCAATGACGGCCTGATGGCCGTCTTCTTCTTCCTCGTCGGGCTTGAGATAAAGCGGGAATTCCTCGAAGGCGAATTGTCGAGCCGCGCCCAGCTCACCCTGCCGGTGATTGCCGCGTTCGGCGGCATGGCAGTGCCGGCGCTGATCTTCGTACTGGTCAACCTTGGCACTCCCGAGAATCTAGACGGCTGGGCGATACCGGCGGCCACCGATATCGCCTTCGCGCTCGGTATATTGGCGCTGCTCGGGTCGAAAGCGCCGTTGTCGCTAAAGGTGTTGTTGACGGCAGTGGCGATCATCGACGACCTCGGCGCCATCCTGATCATCGCCATCTTCTATTCCGGCGACCTCTCATTGATGTCGCTGGCCGTGGCGGTGGCCGCGGTGACCGGGCTGTTTATGCTCAACCGAATGCGGATCGCCCGCTACGCACCCTACATGCTGATCGGCATCGTACTCTGGGTTTCGGTGCTGAAATCGGGCGTGCACGCGACATTGGCCGGCGTGATCCTGGCCTTCTTTATCCCGATGGAGGGCCGCGACAACGCGGAATTGACCGAAGACCATCAGCACTCGCCGCTGAAGCATCTCGAGCACACGCTCCATCCCTGGGTCGCGTTCGGCATTCTGCCGGTTTTCGGCTTCGCCAATGCGGGCGTCTCCTTCGCCGGCATGACCCTGGCCAGCCTATTCGACCCGCTGGCGCTCGGTATCGCGCTTGGCCTTTTTGTCGGCAAGCAGGTCGGCATTTTTGGCGCCATTTGGTTGACCGTGAAACTCGGCCTGTCGCGCATGCCCGAGGGCGCCAACTGGCAACAGCTCTATGGGTTGGCCTTGCTGTGCGGGATCGGCTTCACGATGAGCCTGTTTATCGGCGGCCTCGCGTTCGACGATCCGGATCATGCCGCCTATGTTCGGCTCGGCGTGCTCAGCGGCTCGATCCTGGCCGCAATCGGCGGCTATGTGCTGATCGCATTTTCGCCGGGCCGGCCGGCTGTGGTTGATTCGCCGGGAGCACCGACGCCAGCCGCGGAAAAAACCGAACCGCCACTGACCACCAGGGGCTAGAACACTATGTGTTCACGTGGAATCAATTCTGTCGCGGATTGGCGGCCGCGCCCCGCCGATGGCCCGGCCAATTGGAAACGGCGGCATGGAACCGTATCAGGAGGATCCGGACGATGATCGAAGCAGTCAACATCAAAGCGGCGTTAGCGTCCCGACAGGTGCTGCGCAATCGGGTTCCCGACACGCCGTCGGACGACGTCGACGCGGCGTTCGCAACCTTGGCCACCTATCGTGAGGGCGGCGTTTTCGCCGGCAGCTTCGAGGGATACAGCGCCTGGGAACGGCACAACAAAGGAGACGAACTGGTTCAGGTCCTCTCCGGCAAGACCACGCTGACCGTGCTCACCGATGACGGGCCGGAAGTACTCGAAATGACCGGCGGCATGGTGACCGTCGTCCCGCAAGGCTGCTGGCACCGGTTCGATGCGCCGGATGGCGTTACCGTCCTGACCATGACCCCGCAGCCGACCGATCACTCGACGGCCGAGGATCCACGGCCAAAGGTTTGAGCTGTGGTTCAGCCGCAATCGACGATGTGAATGAACGATCCCATGACCGACCCCTGGCGCGAACCGACCGGTGACGGCGGACCGCCGTGGGTGTCGCGGATCCAATAGAGGGGCGCCGCCGGTCCTTCCTCGAGTACCGTCGCATAGTGGAATTCATGGCCGCGCAGAGGCCCCTTCCACGGCATGCCGCAATCGGATTCCGCCTGGCGATAGCCGAGGTGGAGACGCCGCGTCGCGAAGCTGGTCTCGAGCGGCAACAGCGCGGCCACGGCGTGCCGGTCGCCCTCGGCATCGACGATGCCCCGGCCCAGGACCATATAGCCGCCGCACTCGCCGTAGATCCTCATCCCCCGCTGGGCCGCGTTGCGGAGACCGTCGAGGAAAATCGCGTTCGCCGCCAAGCGACCGGCATGCAACTCGGGGTAACCGCCAGGGAGGAACACCGCATCGGCCGCCCCGTCCGGGGCGACGTCGGCGAGCGGAGAAAACGGGATGATTTCCGCTCCGGCGCGCCGCCACGCGTCGAGCAAATGTGGATAGGCGAAGGAAAACGCATGGTCTTGGGCGACGGCGATCCGTTGTCCGAGCGGGGGCAGGTCGGCAACATCGCCTTCGATATCGAAGGTCAAGGGCGCCGCCAAATCGGCCATTGCGGCGAGATCCACATGGGCCGCCACCGCCGTGCCGGAGCGAACCAGAAAGGCCTCCAGGTCTGGCCGCTCGGCGGCCTGAACCAGGCCCAGATGGCGCGACGGCAAGGCGAGATCGTCGGCCGCCGGCACCGCCCCGAGAACCGCCAATCCGGTCGGCGCCAACGCCGTCCGCAGGATTTCCTCGTGGCGCGGGCTGGCGACCCGGTTGAGGATGATTCCGGTGACGTGGCAATCGTCGCGATAGGCCGCGAAACCCTGAACCACGGCGGCGACCGACTGGGCCTGAGCGTGGGCGTCGATGACCAGGACCACCGGCAACCGCAACGCCACCGCAAGATCGGCCGTGCTGCCACCGCCGCCGCTGGCGCCATCGAACAGACCCATCACGCCCTCGATCAGGAACAGGTCGGCCCCAACCGCCGCGTCGCGGGCCAGGCGGGCGACCAGCGCCGGCCGCATCGCCCAGGTATCGAGGTTGACGCACGCCTCACCGCCGGCCGCCGCATGGTATTGCGGATCGATGTAGTCGGGCCCGGCCTTCGCCACCGCAACGCGACAGCCGCGCGCGCCGAGCGCCCGCACCAAGCCAAGCGTGATGGTCGTCTTGCCGTGGCCCGAGGCCGGCGCCGCGATCACCAAGCCATGGGCGGTATCCGACCCCGACACGGACTTAGCCATCGGCCGGCGCCCGCCGGCGCCGGACGTCGGCATTCAGCGTTCGGCCCGCGAGGGCACCCAGCCAGTCGAGGGCGGCGCGGAGGCGGACAATCTCGCCGATGACGACCATGACCGGCGGTTCGATGCCGGCCCGGGCGCTGTCTTCGACAACCGACCCCAGGACTGTCTCCACGACCCGCTGGTCGCCGAGCGTCGCCCGGCTGATCACCGCGACCGGCTCGTCGCCCGAGCGGCCGGCCGCCATCAGCCGTTCGGCGATCGAAGCGAGGTGCTTCAACGCCATATACATGACGATCACCGGGGAGCCGTCGGCAATCGCCTGCCAATTGACCGCGTCGGGCACCAGGCCCGTAGTGTCGTGTCCGGTCAGAAAGGTCACGGCGTGGTTGAAATCGCGATGGGTGACCGGAATTCCAGCATAGGCCAGGCCGCCGATTCCGGCTGAAATTCCCGGCAATACGCGGAATGGGATCGCCGCCTCGACCAGCGCCAACGCTTCCTCCCCGCCACGGCCAAAGACGAACGGGTCGCCACCCTTGAGCCGCAGCACGCGCTGTCCGGCCCTCGCCAAATCGATCAGGCGCAGCGAAATGTCCCGCTGCTTGGGCGACGGCTTGCCGCCGCGCTTGCCGGCATATTCGACGGTACAGTTTTCGCCGGCCAATTCGAGGATCTCGGGATTGACCAGGGCGTCATAGACAATGACATCCGCCACCGCCAACGCATGGGCGGTGTGCAAGGTCAAGAGGCCGGGATCGCCGGGTCCGGCTCCGGCCAACCAGACCCAGCCGGGTTCGAAATCGGGAAAGTTTAGCGTCGTGAAATTCATGCTCTAATCTCTTAAACTCCTGCCCTGCATATGCACCTGCGAGGCGGTCCGCAAGGCCCGTGCGCAACTGACCCGGGACCACAATGCCCGATACCAAACAAGCGCCGCTGCGCCGCGGTTGGACGACCGGCGCCTGCGCCACGGCGGCGACCCAGGCCGCCTATGGGGCGCTGCTGACCGGCACCTTTCCCGATCCGGTCTCGATCACTTTGCCCAAAGGCGAGCGTCCGGAATTTCCGCTTGCCGTCGAAGGCCGTGACGGCGATTGGGCGATGGCCGGCATCGTCAAGGATGCCGGCGACGACCCGGATGTCACCCACGGCGCACTGGTCATATCGACTGTCAGATCGGCGGCGGCGGGGAGCGGGGTGGTGTTCGCGGCCGGCGAGGGCGTCGGCACGGTGACCCGAGAAGGGCTGCCCCTGGCCGTCGGCGAGCCCGCCATCAACCCGGCGCCGCGACGCATGATGGTGGCGGAGATCGAACGCCTGGCCGCCGCCCATGGCGTCGCCGGTGATGTCACGGTCGAGATTTCCATCCCCGGCGGCGAACAATTGGCGCAACAGACGTGGAATCCGCGTCTCGGCATCGTCGGCGGTCTGTCGATCTTGGGCACGACCGGAATCGTCCATCCGTTTTCGTGTTCCGCCTGGATTCATTCGATCCATCGCGGCATCGACGTGGCGCGGGCCAACGGCGTCGACCATGTCGCCGGGTCGACCGGATCGACCTCCGAGGACACGGTGCGCGAGCTTTACGGGCTGTCCGATATGGCGCTCATCGACATGGGCGATTTTGCCGGCGGGCTGCTCAAGTACCTCCGCCGACATCCGGTGCCGCGCCTGACCATCGCTGGCGGCTTCGCCAAGGTCACCAAACTCGCCCAGGGCTATCTCGACCTTCATTCGGGCCGCTCCCACGTCGATTTCGATTGGCTGGCCGCCCGCCTCGAAGAGCTCGATGCGTCGCCTGCTCTGCTTGCGGCATGCCGCGGCGCCAATACTGCGAACCAGGTCCTCGAAATCGCCCGGCAGCGGAACGTCGCTCTCGGCGATGCCGTGGCGGCGGCCGCCCGGCGCACGGTTTGCGATACCCTCGACCGAGACGACATCGCCGTCGAGGTCATTGTCGTCGACCGCGGCGGTGCGATACGCGGGCGCGCCGATGGCTAGGCCCGTGCTCCTCCTCGGTGGCACCGCGCAGGCCATCGCCTTCGCGCGCCGCGCCGTCGACCTTCCCGATGTCCATCTCATCTTCTCGCTCGCCGGTCGAACTCGCTCACCCGTCGCTCCGCCCGGGGAGGTCCGCGTCGGCGGCTTCGGCGGGGTCGAGGCGCTCGTGCAATTTATCGGCGAACACCGGATCGCGGCCGTCATCGACGCCACCCATCCGTTCGCCGTCCGAATCTCGGCCAACGCCGCCGTCGCCTGCGCCGAAACGGCCTGCCCGCGACTGGTTCTTTGCCGCCCGGCCTGGACTCCGATCGACGGCGACCGCTGGCGGCGGGTGGCCAGCGCCGACGCCGCGGCAACCGCGCTCCCATCGGGCGCGCGGGCCCTGCTCACCACCGGCCATCGCGACCTGCCCGCCTTTGCCGGCCGCGACGACGTGCATTTCCTCGTCCGCCTGATCGAGCCGCCCGTGGATCCGTTGCCGTTCGCCGACGCCACGCTGGTGTTGGCCCGCGGCCCGTTCGCGCTCGACGGCGAGCGAACACTCATGGCCGAGCACGAGATCGATACGCTGGTGACCAAGAACAGTGGCGGCGACGGCAGCCGCGCCAAACTCGACGCCGCCCGCGAGCGAGGCATCGACGTGATCATGATCGAGCGCCCGCCGCCGCCGCCCGGAAAGCGGGTCGGCGACATCGGAGCCGCGCTCGCCTGGCTCGCCGCACAACACTAGCCTTGCCGGCGCGGACGCAGCACATGAACGTGCTCGGGGTCATAGAGGGCGCTGTCGCGGAACCGGGATGACGACAGCACACGGCCGACGATGACCAACGCCGTGCGGGTGATTTTCGCCTTCCGCACCTTGCCCCGGATGTCGGCCAAGGTGCCGTGGATGAAGGTTTCGTCCGGCCAGCCGACGCGATAGGCGACAACGACGGGGCAATCGGCGCCATAGTGAGGGGTCAGCGATTCCTCGATATGACGTAAATTGCGCACCGAAAGATGAATGACGAGCGTCGCACCGGTCCGCGCCAACCCTCCCAGCTCCTCGCCTGCCGGCATCGCCGACGATTTCATCGCGGTGCGGGTCAGGATCACGGTCTGGCTGATTTCGGGTAGCGTCAGCTCGGCGCCGAGCCGGGCCGCGGCGGCGGCGAACGCCGGAACCCCAGGGGTCACGTCATAAGCGATGCCGAGCGCTTCGAGGCGGCGCATCTGCTCGCCGATCGCGCCATAGATCGACGGGTCGCCGGAATGCACCCGCGCCACGTCGAGCCCGGCGGCATCGGCACTCTCGAATTCGGCGACGATGTCGTCGAGGGTCAGGGCGGCGGTATCGATAATCCGCGCACCCGGCGGCGTTCGCCCGATTACCGCCGGCGGCACCAGAGACCCCGCATAGAGGCAGACCGGACAGCTCTCGATCAAACGTTGGCCGCGCACCGTGATCAGATCCGGATCGCCCGGCCCGGCGCCGATGAAATGAACGGTCACGACGCCTTCTCCCTGCGATCGGCTTCGCCTTTGCCGCTGTAGCCGCGTGGCGTGTAGACCCAGGCCCGTTCATCGCCATCACCGAATCGCCGGGTTTCCGTCGAGCCGACGAGAACCAGCGTCAACATGTCGATGTCGCCGGGATCGAGTGCACCGAGTGTGCAATGGCGCACCGCCTCGCCATCGCGGCCGAGGTTCCGTGCCAGCACCACCGGGGTCGTCGGCGAGCGATGGTCGAGCAGGATGTCGCGGGCCCGCGCCAACTGGTCGCGCCGCCGTTGCGAGACAGGGTTGTAAAAGGCGACGACGAAGTCGCCTTCCGCCGCGGCGCGCACGCGGCGCTCGATTGCCGGCCACGGGGTCAGCAAGTCGGACAGCGAGATGGCGCAGAAATCATGGCCGAGCGGGGCGCCGGCACGAGCCGCAGCCGCCTGCAGGGCGCTGATACCGGGCACCACGGCGACCTCGACGCGGCGCCAGCCAGAATCCTCGCCACCGTCCAGCACCTCGAAGACCAGCGATGCCATGGCATAGATGCCGGCGTCACCCGACGAGACCAGCGCCACCCGCTGCCCGCGGGCGGCCAAGTCGAGGGCATGGCGGACCCGAAGCTCTTCCTCGCCGAGGTCGAAGTCGTGGCGTGTCTTGCCGATCACCGAGTCGCCGAGGAGATCGAGGTAGCCGCGATAGCCGACGAGGTCATCGGCCGCCACGAGATGTTGTTCGGCCTCGGGCGTCCGCCAGGTTGCCGCGCCGGGACCGATGCCGACCACCGACAGCAGTCCGCGTGGCCGGCCCGCCGCCGCCGGATCGATCGGTGCCGGGGCACCGGCGACGGCACAGGTGGCGCGGGCCGATTTGTGCTTGGCAACGAGCAGCGTGCCGTCCGCTCCGGCCGCCGCCAGCGCCGCCGCCTCGGCTACACCATGGCAGCCGACTTCGCGGAAGACGGTGTCTGACGGAGTGGCGAGACGCGGTGTCTCGGCCTCGAGGCGGTCGGCATCGAAGAACCGGACCGGCCGCGACAGATGGGCGGCGACCCGATGCACCGCCGGCTCGTCCGCCTTGAGATCGAGCGAAACCAACAATGCCACGGATTTCGGCGCCAGCTCGTGCTCGGCGAGGGTCCGGTCGACCAGATCGACCAGTTCTTCGGGCGCGCAGCCGCGCTCGCAGCCGATACCGACGGCGAGCGTCGCCGGGTGATAGACCAACCGGTCCGGCGCACCCGGCTCGGCCCGCGCGGTCACGCGCAGGGTCACGGTGCCGTCGGGCGCCAACGGCAATTCGCTGTCGGCGAGCCACGGCGCTTCACCCTCCAGGCGCACCGTCGCACCGGCCAGAAGAGCGGCCGAAACCGTCTTGGTATCGGCGGGATTGGCCAGGACATAGCCCGCCGGCGGCGTATCGAGCGCGATGCCGAAGCGTAGGTCCCCCGCCGTTGTCACCGCCGCCACGCCGTCGAGCGCGCGCGCGATGCGGCGCGCCAAATCGTTGGCGCCGTGGTGCCCGCCGAGCAGCGGCACCGCGGTGCTGCCATCCTCGGCGACCGCCACGACCGGCGGTTCGCCGCGCTTGTCGGTCAGTACCGGGGCCAACGCGCGGACCAGGATCCCGGCGGCGCAGATGCCGACGATCGGCCGCCCGGCCTGGAACTGCCCGCGCAAATGCACGGTGGGCGTTTCAAAGGCGACGTCGCCGCCGTCGACGCGGCCGACGAGAACATGGATCTCGCCCCGGCCCAGCGCGGACCGAATGCGCTCCGCGACAGGGAGTCCCGCCTGGGTGAGAACGATGATCGCCGGCGTCGTCATGGCCGCCACGCCGATCCGCGGCGGTGAACCAGGATCAAGGAAAAATAGGGTACGGTCGCCGGATCGACCGCCTCGATCGCGACGATGCGCTGGTTTTCCAGTGTCGCCCGCTCGACGTAGTGGGCGCAATCGGTGAGCCCGAGTTCGTTCAGCACGCCGCGCACTTTCTCGAAATGCCGCCCGACCTTGATAATCGCCGCCGCCTCGGCGTCGCGCAGGCGTTCGCGCAGCACTTTGGCCGGCAGCGGCGCCGGCAGCACGGCCAGGGTGTCGTTGCGTGCCGAGAGCGGCGCGCCGAGGACCGCGGCGCAGGCCATGAGAGAGGAAACGCCGGGAACGACCTCGACCTTGTGCGTCGCGGCGAGACGGCCGAACAGATACATGAACGAGCCGTAGAAGAAGGGATCGCCCTCGCACAGCACGGCGATGTCCCGCCCCGCCGCGAGATGCTCGCTCAAGGTCTTGGCCGCCCTGTCATAGATCGTCTCGTCGGGGAAGGCCCCGCCGGCGATGGGAATGCGGATCGGCACCTCGATCACGCCGTTGCAAAGATGGTCCGCGACGATGGAGCGGGCGAAGCTGTCACCCGTCTCCGGCGCCGGATAGGCCACGACCGGCGATGCCCGCAGCAGGCGCAGCGCCTTCAGGGTCAGCAGCTCAGGATCGCCGGGTCCGACGCCCAATCCGAAAAGCGTACCGGTCATCGCTTGCGCACCGCCCATTGGACGACCGGCATCAGCGGCCGCCATCCGGTAAAACCGCCCACCGGTTCGGCACGCGCAATACTAAGCCGGGTCAATGTCCCACCGTATTCCGAGCTAAGGGCGATCAGCCGCGCTTCCGATTCGAGCGTCACCCCGTTGGCGACCAGACGGCCGCCGGAACCGAGAGCTTGCCAGCACGCGTCGACGACACCGGGCTCGGTCAGGCCGCCGCCGATGAAAACCGCGTCCGGGGGCGGCAATCCGGCGAGTGCCGCCGGGACCGTTCCGGTCACCACTTCGAGCGTCGGCGTACCCAGAGCGAGCGCGTTGTCGGCGATGCAAGTCGCGCGGTCCGGATCGCGTTCGATGGCGACCGCGGAACCATGGTCGATGGCGCGAAGCCACTCGATGGCGACCGATCCGGCGCCGGCGCCGACATCCCACAATCGTGCGCCCGGCGTCGGCATCAAGGCCGCCAGGGTCGCCGCACGCACCTCGCGCTTGGTCAATTGACCGTCATGGCGATAGGCGTCATCGGGCAGGCCCGGAACACGCGATTGCACCTTGGCATCCGGCCCGGCCATACAATCTATGGCGATCGTGTTGAAATCGCGAATTTCGGTCTCCCGCCAGGTTCCGGCGGTCGCGTTGACGATTCGTTCATCGGGGCCGCCCATGTGTTCGAGCACGATGATCGGGCTGTGCCCGTAACCCGCCTCGTCGAGAATGCGGGCGACCGCGGCCGGCGTATCCCGACTGTCGCTCAACACGATAAGCCGCGCTCCCGGCTGGACGAATCCGTTCAGCAGCGACAGTGGGCGGCCGTGCAGGGTCAAGGTCGCAACCTCGGACAGCGACCAGCCGAGCCGCGCGCAGGCCAGGCTGAACGCCGACGGCACCGGGATCACCCGCATCTCCGCGATGGGGATATGGCGCGCCAGGGTGACACCGATGCCATACCACAACGGGTCGCCGGTCGCCAACACGCAGACCCGCTGACCCCGCCGCCCGACGATGTCCTCGACCAGCTTCGACAACGGTGTCGTCCAGACCAGACGCGGCCGGTCTTCGTCGGCTGCCGGCGGCACCATGGCGAGGTGGCGGTCGCCGCCGACCAGCACTTCGGCGTTGTCGATCAATGACCGGGCACCGGAGGTGAGCCCGTCGAGCCCGTCCTCGCCGAGCCCGACGATCGACAGCCATGGCGTCATGTCGCGGCTCCCACCAGCACGGCATTGATCGCCGCGGCGGCGATGGCGCTGCCGCCACGGCGCCCGAGAAGGGTCAGGTACGGCACGCCGCGCGGATTATCGGCAAGGGCCTGTTTCGACTCGGCGGCACCGACGAAGCCCACCGGGCAGGCGACGATCGCGGCCGGCCGGGGACCGCCTTCATCCAGTACTTCAAGGAGCCGGAACAGCGCCGTCGGGGCATTGCCGATGACGACCACGGCACCATCGAGAACCGGCCGCCACAGTTCGACCGCCGCCGCCGACCGGGTGGTCGCCAGGTCGGCCGCCAAGCATTTGGCCGCCGGGTCATCAATATAGCAATGCACGCCGACACCGTCGGCCAGGTGCGCCTTCAGGATGCCGGCGACGACCATGGTGCAGTCGGCGAGTATGGGAGCACTGGCATCAAAGGCCGTCCGCGCCGCGGCGACCACGTCGACGCTGTAGCGCAAATCGTCGACGATATCGGGCATGCCACAGGCGTGAACCATGCGCAGCGCGGTGTCCGCGACCTCCGGCGGCATGCCGTCGAGACTGGTCTCCGCCCGCACCGTCGCGAAAGACTTGCGGTAGATCGCCGCCGGATCCTTGAGATAGGGAACCATCGCCGCCGCCCCTACTCCGGCTCGACCGGCTTATCGAAACTCCGCGGCCCGAGCGGATGGTCGGCGTGGGGATAAGGGTGATGGTGGGCATGGCCGTGGCCATGGTCGTGACCGCCGCCGATGCCCTCGACATGGTGATGGTGGCTTTCCTGCGGCAGTCCGACCTCGTCCTCGAAGCCCAGCACCTGTTCGCGATACTTGCACAATTGGCAGTTCATCTTGTTATCGCCGTCGAGGATCTCTTGTACCCGCTCGGCGAAGGTATCCATGACCAGGGGATGATCGTTGAGATAAGGCGCCTTGACGAATTCGATCCCGGGGTAACGTGCGGCGACCGCGTCGGTATGATCGTAGATGCGGCGCACCAAAATTCCGGTGAAGAGGAAATAGGGAAACACGACGACGCGCCGGTAACCGAGCCGCGCGACATGCTCGAGGGCCGGCTTGACCAGGGGAAACGTGACGCCGGAGTAGCAGGTCTCGCCCCAGCCGAAGCCGAGCCCTTCCCATAACATCCGCATGACCTTGGCGACGTTGGAGTTGGCGTCCGGATCCGAGGCGCCGCGGCCGACCACGACGAGCGCGGTGTCATGGCGCGGCACGTCGTCGCCCGCCGCCGCCAGCGCCTCTTCGATTCGGGCGCCGGCGGCGCGCAGCATCTTGAGGTCGATCCCGAGCTCGCGGCCGTAGTCGATGCGCAGGCCGTCGTGTTCCGCCCGATAGGTGTTGAGCACCGAGGGAATGTCGTTCTTGGCGTGGCCGGCGGCGAACAGCATGCCGGGAACCGCAAGGATCCGCGTCGCGCCCTGTTCGCGCAGGCGGTCGAGGCCGTCGCGGATGACCGGCGTGGCGAATTCGAGATAACCGTAGTCGACCGGCCAGTCGGCGAAGCGCCCGCGCAAGGCCTCGGCGACGCGGGCGAATTCGGCGACCGCCCGTTCATCGCGGCTGCCGTGCCCGCAGATCATCACGCCCATACGATCGCCCATGCCTCGTCCCTCACCGCGGATCGGCGCACAAATGCGCCGAATACGTCGTCTCCGATAGCGTTCCGGGGATGGGGCGGTGGCATGGGGATGCCGCCGCGTTCAGATTTGCCAGACAGCCCCGGCGTTGATCCCCGAATTGGGTCGATCGCACCAGGATCTCTCTCAGCCCCTGCCGGGACGCCGTCGCGCCATGACCCTAGGCGCGGCGCCGAACCGCGTCAAGTTGGACGGGTGGTCTCAAAATCCCTCGGTCAATGGGCCCCGTCGACACATGAATCACGGCGCCACCCGACAGTTCAATGCGGGGCAGTCCATGTCAGAAGAACACTCGCCTGCGGACATTGGCATGCGGCAGCCCAATGTCGCGGAATGACCCCAAGCGGACAATGAACGGCCCCGCCATGGCCTCTCGCCAGGTGTCATGCGAGCGAGCATAGGAGCGCACACGCCCGGCGCAAATCGGCTGTTTCCAGTCCTTCCGTGAACCAGCCCAGGACCGGCTCAAGACAAGCAATGGCGTCCTTGTGCCGGTCCCGGGACCCTAGCAGGTCGGCCAGCGACATCGCAGCCCGCAGTTCCCAGGACTTAGCGTCGTGGGCCCCCGCGATAGTGACCGCTTCGCGGAAGAAATGCTCCGCGGCTTCAAGATCCGGATCCGACACGCGGAGCATCAGTTCGCCCTGCAAGCGGATGCACTCCGGCTCCATGTACCGATCGCCAGTCTCGCGGCAGTGAGTGATGTTGCCCGCGTTCAGGCCAAGTGCCTCATCGATTCGACCGAGGCCCTGGAGGCCAAGGACGATCCAGCTGCGCATCATCGCAGTGCAGATTCCTCCACCGCTCATCGTCCAATACTCATTGCCCTTCACGGCTAGCGAGTGCCCGATCCCGAATTCGCGCTGTTGGATACGGGCGGCACCACGCCACTGGTACACGCAGACATTCATCGAAAACTGACCAAGCGCCTCCTCGGTGACGACCTTCTCCGCCTCGTCGCAGAATTCGAGAAGCCGGTCCGCTTCGCCACGGTAAATGAGGGCTGTCGCCCCCGCGGTCAGCGCAAACATGAGGTTGAAGGGATGGCCGATCTTCCGTGCCAGAGACACGGCTTCGTCGAGCCTTTCGATTGAGCGGTCAGGATATCCCCGAATCCACTCCGCAAGACTCCCCGCCCAATGCTGGGAAAAAACCAGTGGATCGTGGTTGGTCAACGACGCGATCCGCGCATGCCGCTCGGGAACGTAGATCTCTTTCAAATGATCCGTGTGGACGACGGCATGCTCATAGTCGGCCTCCCAGAAGTACTGGCAGCCCGCTGACATGTCGTAGACCACCGGCAGGTCCGTTTCACTGTTCTCTCCCGCGACGGTTCTCAATTCGCTGAGCCATTCGTGCGCCTGCGGAAAATTCGTCCTCGTTTGGTAGTGGACCCAGAGTCCCCACAAAATCGAGGCGAGTGCCACGTTGTCGCCAAAGCTTCTTGCCAGCGGATAGGCGGGCTCGAACGCCTCCGACACGGAAGGATGCGCCCAACCGAAATTTGCCATGCGCCCTGCGCCAAGGGCGATGCGGATGTCCAGCTCGAGCCGGTCGCGGTCGCGCGACGGGGGTAGTGCCTGCATGGCAACGAGCCCCTGCTCTAGAGCGCCGATGGCTTCGGCCACCGCACTGGCTTCGAGCAGTTTCTGTCCGGCGCTCAGAAATAGTCCGGCGGAGCGTTCGTAGGCGCCCGCCGCGAAGTGATGACGTGCCAGCTCCAGCGCGTCAGGGTCCCTGGTCTCCTCGAGGGCGCGGGCGAGGCGGGCGTGAAGCGGTTGCCGCGAACTCTTGAGCAGGCTCGCATAAGCCGCATCCTGCACGAGCGCATGCTTGAAGATGTATCTTTCTTCGGCGACACCAGTGCGTCTGAAGATCAGCTGAGCTTCCACAAGCTGATCGAGGGCATCGTCAAGTGAATCGCTGTCCATCGCGACCGCGGCCGAGAGAAGACCTGCATCGAACTCCCGGCCGATGCAGGCCGCCGCCTGGATCACCTGTCTGACCGGAGCCAGCCGGTCAAGGCGGGCCATCAGAGAGTCCTGCAGGGTCGACGGGATTGCCAAATCCGGCAGCGGCCCCGTCAGGACGTAGCGGTCGTTGCGTTCCTCGAGCAATCCCGATTCAAGCACCGTCTTGGTTAGCTCCTCGACGAACAGCGGAATGCCGTCGGTCTGCATAACGATGCGTTCGAGCACTTCCTTAGGCAACGCTTTACCAACGGCGACCGCTTCGGCAATTGCCCGGCCGTCGCCGTGCCCGAGCCGGTTGAGCGAGTGCAAAGTTACGTGTCCATGACCGTCCCACTCAGGGGCATACTCGGGGCGGGTGGTCGCGACCACGAGCACCGGAAGCTCCTGCGTCCGCTCGATAACGGCGTCGAGCGCCTCAATGCTTGACGGATCGGCCCAGTGGAGGTCCTCCGCCAGAATCAGCACCGGCTGTTCAGTGGCGAGCCGGGCGACGCGCTCGCTCAATAGCGCAACGGTGCGCTGCTTGCGACGCTGTGGCCCCATCTCAATCGGTGGATAGCGTTCACGCGGCAGGGACAGGAGGCATGCAAATAGGGGCGCTGCCTCGTCGAGCTCCTCGAAGATCTCGCCGAGATGGGTCTCCAGTTTGTCGAGACGGAGCTCGGGGGGATCGTTGGGCAAGAATCCCGCCGCCGCCGACAGTTCGGTCACGATCGGGTGGAAGGCGGCGTGGACCTCATGCGGAGAACACTGGTAGCGCAAGATCTGCCTCTCTTCGGCCGTTCGGGCCAGGGCGAACTCGCGCATGATCCGGCTCTTGCCAATCCCGGCCTCGCCGGAAAGCAACACGACCTGGCCCTCACCATTCTGGGCTTGACGCCAACGATCTTCGAGTAGACCAATCTCATGGGTCCGACCGACGAAATCGGTGAGGCCGGAGCCATGCAGCGCGTCGAACCGGCTCACCACCGACCCGACGCCGCTCACTCGCCAGACCGGGATTGGGTCTTCGAAGCCCTTGAGCGCATGCGCACCGCGGTCCTCGAGATCGAAGGCGGCGCCGATCAGGCGACGCGTCCCATCATTGATGGCAACCTCGCCAGGTTGTGCCAGGGCCTGGAGACGGGCCGCGAGATTTGGCGTCGATCCGACGACGGCCCCCCGTTCCTGTGCCGATTCTCCGATCATGTCGCCGATCACCACTGAGCCGGTCGCAATCCCGACGCGCGCAGCGAGCGGTTCTCCCGCCACCTCGTGTTCGCCTACTGCCGAGACAGCGGCCAGGGCTGCGCGAACCGCGACTTCGGCGGCGGCCTCATGTGCCTGCGGCCAACCGAAATAAGCGAGGACTCCGTCTCCGAGAAGTTTGGCCACATGACCTTCATGCTGGGAGACGGTATTCGCCACGGTGTTGTGATACTGGCCGAGGACACTGCGCATATCTTCGGGATCGAGCTTCTCGGACAGCTCGGTAGATCCGACCAGGTCACAGAACATCACCGTGAGCTGGCGTCGGTCCGCGCTCTCCTGGTCATCGACCCTTTCAGCCTGCGCCGCGTCGCTTCGGCCCAACTTCAGCGCGGACTTTTGCAGCGCATTGAGAAACCGTCGCCGGTGTCCGATGGACAAGCCCAGCTCCTTGAGATCGTCCTCTGTCAGGCTCGGAAACACGTCGAAATCGATGTCGTTTTCGGCTAAGACTTGGGCAAATTGGCCAAGCCCGTGCTTCTCCAGCCATGTTGCTAACTCTGTCATCGCTGGCTGACCGAACGCCTCCTCGGAATTCGGGAAGGTCTTCGGATGGTAGTGTGAGCGCTCAGCTAATGCAAAGGGCCATGTCGGTCCGGTTTTGACTAGTTCCAGCCTATCTGTGTCGGCCCTAACCACGGCAGCGACTCACCTAACTCTGGTCGTTCGAAAAGCGGAGTCCGCTTTCTTGCCGATTTCGACGGCTCTAACTCCAATTCTGGTCGTAGGCCGAACATGTCGCTGAAGGTGAGTTGTGACCCTCTGCTGACATTCATGGCTGCTCAAGGGTGTTGGAGTTCACTTATCGCGCAACGCCGGCAGGACAACTTTGCTCATGACGGCGACCGGCAATTTCCACTGATCTGGCTTATTGTAGTTGCCGGCGGCGATCACAACCACCAGCTGCAGGCTCGGGATGATGAAAAGGCGCTGGCCACCATTGCCAAAAGCGCCGATCCAAGGTTGATCGTTGGCTTTCATTTTGCCCAGCCACCAGTGATAGCCATAGTCGAGATCATCGGCCGCATGGACCCTCGGCGTAAAGGATTGGTCGAGCCATTCGGACGGCACCAACCGAGACTCGCCCCAGGTTCCGCGATCGAGGACCAGTTGGCCGATCTTGGCGAGATCTCGCGGGCGCATGCGCAGACCCGAAGCTGCAATCGGCTCGCCGTCCGAACCGGCGAGCCATTCCACATCGGCGATCCCCAGGGGTTCGAACAGTCTCTCGCGTGCGAAGTCGAGGAGCGGCCGTCCGGTGCCTCGGCTGATCAAATGCGCCAGCAACGCGGTGGCGCCGCCGTTGTAGTTCCACTGGCTGCCGGGCTCCGCGACGAACGGTCGCTCCAACACGTAGCGGTAACGATCGGTGGCCAGATCCATGGCGGTCTCGCTATTGCGCGGATTGCTATAGGGCAAATCCTCATCCCACTCTGTTCCCAGCGTCATCGATAGGGCGTGAAGGACCGTCATTCGCCTTCTCTTCGGATCGGCTGCGAGATCCTCGTAAGCCGGAAACTGGTCGACAAGCGATTGATCCAGATCGGCGACCCTTCCATCCGCCAGCGCGATCCCGTACAGCAGGTCGACGATGCTCTTGGTAACGGAACGCAGGTCATGCTTGACCTCGGGTCCGAATTTGACGATGCCGAGAGCATCGCCCCGGCGTTCGTCTGCGCCCTCATAGTAGCGCTCCAGAACCAACTTCCCGCCTCGGGCAACGACGACCGCATGGAGATTGGCGAATTCGTTCGTTCGGACAGCGTCATCAAGCTTCTCCCCCACGTCCGGCAAGAACCCGGCTTCGGCCGGCGAGATCTGTTGCCAGTCATGCGGAGGGCCCGCGTCCGCCGAGTTGAGCGAGACAGACAAGATGACGCTCCCGAGAACCAACAATGGACGACGAGCGATCATGAGAGGCTTCCCGTTTCAAAGATCGCGGATTCTCTACCCAAAATCAGATTACCAGGAATATGAGCGGCTGCCACCGATGAACCAAGAAGGCCGAGAACTGCCGGTCCCCACCACAACGGCGTAGTCAGCACCGTATGTACAGCATTGCCATGTCAGGTCTTGGCACAACCTTGCCGTCCGGAGCTGCCTGCAATCATGGCGGCAATGCTCCTGACACCGGAAGCTTGAGTGGTCTTCGACCGTTGTACCCCGATCAGCCGACGTAGACCGGAACGGACGCTGACGGTAAAGTCTGACCCAAACCAGAAGTTCGGGATCGCTGCAAGGGTGGTGTGAATCGAGAAGTAGGGTTTGGTGCACAGGTATCAATTTGAAGCTGGAGTAAACAATTCCTGGGGTTCGCTTACACCTCGGAGATGATGAAAACCAACAGAGATGAGCGGTTTGCATGTACAGCTCGATGCAAAACTAGCCGACGTCAAGATTTGCCTGTCGAGTGCCCGACAAAGCCCCTCTATCCGGGCCGTTTCGTTGACCGCCGCACCGATAACGGTGAAATCGAGGCGATCAGCGGCGCCGATGTTGCCATAGACCACCTCACCCAAATGCAATGCCATTCGGACATTGAGTTTTTCCGCCCGATCCTGGTTAAGCGACGCCAAGGCGTTCGCGGCGCCGATGGCGGCATGAATAGCCTGACAGCAGGCTTTGTCATGGGCCGAACCTTCGATGTCGAAAACCGCGAGCATGCCATCGCCGATGAACTTTAGCACCTCGCCGCTTTGCTCTTGCACCTCGGTCGCCATGATCCCGAAATAGTCGTTGAGATGCGCAATGACTTGCTCGGACGGCAGCCGATCGGTCATTGCGGTGAAGCCGCCAAGATCGGAAAGCATGATTGCCGCGCGGATGCGTTTGCCTTTGCCGCGCTTGATCTCGCCCGCGAGTATCCGTCTGCCGGCATCCGGGCCGACGTAGGTATCAAGCAGATTGACCTCAATTTCGTAGCTGATACGGCTTTGCAGTGCTAGGGCCAATCGCGGCTGCAGGTATTCCAGCGCTGCGATATCGGCGTCGGAGAACCCACTCGATCGATCGGTACTCCAGGACGCCAGGAATCCGGTTTCGCGATCCGGCGTACCATCCAAACCAAATTCGGTTAGTTGGCCGACATAATCGGTCGCCCCATGTTTCTTGAGTTCCTCAAGCTGCGGAAAATCCACCATCGCATCCGGCCCCGTAAGTCGGCGCCGCAGGACGTTGACCCTGTTCTTGAACATGAAGTGGAGCGGATACTTCTCCCAACCGCCGAATCGGGCATCTTCATGAGTATATGATCTGCGTTCCACCTCGCTATCGCGGTGCCATAAACAGCCGATCGTCGCCGTCGTTGGATGCAATGTCAGACTGGTGAAATACGCGTGCCATATAGGCAGGCCGACAGCAACCAAACGCTCACAATAGTCTTCGATCAGCGTTTCGAATTTCGGCCTCAAAACGCCCTGCTCGACCAGCCAATCCTCGATCGCCGCAATGTCAAAACGATGCGTCATAGATCTCAGGCGGAAGAGCCGTGTTCGTGCATCTCCTTGAATCGGGAGCCAATCCTGCGCATGAGGTTGGCCATCACAAGCATGGCGCCACCTACCAGGATGCACGCGGCGGCCACCAGCCACGGCAGGACAGGTTGCCAGACGATGATCAATACGCCCAGGGCTATGAACGCGATCCCTGGGATCATCATCAGGCCGGAAAGAGGCTTCTCCTTCATGCCCTTGCAGGTTTCTGCCATCGGGCACATCGGCATAGGGGTCGCTTGTGCCATTTTCCTCATCCTCCAATCTACAGCCGTGTTCGTGCGCCTAAGCTGGATCAATCATCGATTCACCCAGTAGCTCTCGTGCTTTCTTGCGAATGGCACGCTCGGCACCGTGGTTGACCATCAGTCCCACCTTGACTGCTTCAATAACCTCTTGACGAGAAATTCCTAGCTCATCGCACTTAGTCAAGTGGTGGTCGATACAGGGATGGCAGTTGGCTGCCGCTGAGGCACCTATCGCTACAAGCTCTTTCATCCGCTCGTCCATTTTTTTCACTCCAGATGTCATTGCTCTAGTTGGGGCCGTAGCTCACGTCTCTCGCTCTCGCGGCCAATGGCGGCCGCGCTCGACACGCTGTAATCGATGGATATTCCTTGGCACCGGAACCTCTTGCCAACCGATGGGCTGGAGGCCTCGTCTCAGCCTCAGCTCGATCGTCAGGTGTCGGCCGGGGCGGATTTGACCGCTTCGATGCCGGCCGATGAAACAAATTGATGAACGTTGTCCTCACTCACCTCTTCGCTGGACGGCTCCCGACTTTGATCCTTGAATCTGATCCGGATCGAACCGAAGCCCGCTTCAGCCAACATTGCCTCAACGGCTCCAACCTCGGCCGCGCCGGAGACGCACTCGCAGTAGAGGCTCGGATCGTCACGCAACCGATCCGGCAAGGACGCCTTGGCGACCATGTCCATGATCATCAATCGTCCGCCGGGTTTGAGGACGCGGAAGGACTCGGCAAAAACCTGCGGCTTGTCCGGCGAGAGATTGACCACACAGTTGGAGATGATGACATCGACTGATCCGTCCGCCACGGGCAGGTTCTCTAACTCCCCAAGACGGAAATCAACATTCTTGTATCCCTCCCGCACGGCATTCGCTCTGGCTCTGGCGACCATTTCCGGGGTCATGTCAACGCCGATCACCATTCCGTCGGGTCCAACCTGTTGAGCCGCCAAAAAGCAATCAAACCCGCCGCCACTACCTAGGTCCAGAACCGTCTCTCTGGCCCGCAGCCCCGCTAGGGCCAAGGGGTTGCCGCAGCCTAAGCCCATAAAGGATCCTTCTGGAGCCGCACCGACCTCTTGGTCGGTGTAGAAGAAACCAGCAGCAGCAGTCGTCTCAGATGCACTCTCGGGCTGCGTGCAACAGTGTGAGGACTGCCGGGTTACGTTCGTATCGCAGCAGTCTCCGTTTTGACCAGCCAAGCTGCCGTAGCGCTGCCGGACAATGCTCCTCATCCTGTCTTGCTCTTTCATCGTTCCAGTCCATTTGAATCTTGACTGAATTGGTAGACGAAAAGAGAGGAAAAAGGACGCAAGGGGAATCGGCTGGCGGTATGGCTTGGACTGACGGATCGGATCGAAGGCGATCGCTGGCCGCAGACCGAGGCGAATGGCACGAGGAAAAAGGAGGGAAATCAATAGGCGTGGAGTCGCAGCAGACCCCGGCTGGGCGGTGCGTTGGCGGCTATCGTTCCTTGGGTGTGTAGTCGATTATTTTTCCGAACGTATCGAACTCCAGGTTGCAGCAGTCCAGCAGTTCGGACTTCAGCCTCTCCCTGGCCCTCTGGACCCTTGATTTGGCCCCGGAAACGGATATACCCAGATGTTCGCTCATCTCCTTTTGGGTCAGGCCATCATAGGCGGTCAGAAACAACGCTTGGCCGAATTTGGCCGGCAGGTTTTCCGTCAATTTCCGGACGCACGAATTGAGGTCATCGCGGAACCGCTCTTCCTCTATCTGCGTTTCAACAAAGAGTGTGTCCGGCTGTTCGGTCACGATTTTCTTGCGACGGTAATGATCTATGATCGTGTGACGGCAATTCTGATAGATCCACGGCTTCAGTTTTGCCTTATCCCTGAGGCTGTCCAGACGCGACTGCGCCTTGACAAAAACGTCTTGGAGTATGTCCTCGACTAAAGCTTCATCTGACACGCGGCGGCGGATGAAATTCTTCAGCGCAGGGCCGTATTCCTCCCACGCGAGATCCAAGCTGGCCATCATCATGTTTCCTGCTCAAGTACCTAACATAATACACAAAATGTGGGGTTACCAACCATTTGCGTCAAATATCGAGTTGGCGATCAAACCCATAAGAATAGTCGATGACTTTGATCGCCTGATTCAACTCCCCGGGATCCTCTGGTCATTCCTCTATTGCGGAAACGTCGACCTTGAATGCCCTGGCCACTCCTGCGGCCCACTCTTTGCCTCCCCAGACGGCCTTGAAGCAATCCAACTCCCAGTCGCCATCGGTTGAGTCACTTGTCCTGCCGCGCAGGGCTGCCTTAGCTTGGCTCATGGCCATGGGCGGTTTGTTTGCCAATCCGGCGGCTAGGTGTTGGGTCGCCGAGCAAATCTCTTGGGCGTCAAAGACGCGGTGGACGAGGCCCATGCGTAGACCGATCGCAGCATCGACCGGCTCGCCGATCAGCAACAACTCCGAAGCAGCCGCCTTGCCTATCTCCCGTATCATCCTGCCTACGGTCCCCCAACCAGGGATGAAGCCATAGTCCAGCTCCGGGAGGTGAAAGGACGAGTCATGGGAGGCTACGCGCAGGTCACAGGCCAGGGCCAGCGATAGACCGTCGCCGATGACCTTGCCGTCAATGAGGGCAATGGTCGGTTGGGCCAATCTCTCAATTCGGGCGAAAACGCGCCGCCCCGAATCGCAAACCAAGTCCGGTCGGTCAGGGAACTCTCTCGGCCAAAACTTCATGTCGCCACCGGCACAGAACAGCCCCTTGATGCCACTGGCAATCGTTAACACCCTGACGTCCCGATTGCCTTCTATGCGTTTTAGGAGGCCATCGAGTTCCTCCAAGGCGGGCATATCCAGGGCATTGACCGGCAGCACGTCCAGTGTCAGGTGGGCTGCCGGTCTGTCAATTTTCAACGTTATGACCAACGCTTCTACCCCGATCCGGTTTGCCAACAGGAACCGCTCATTCCACGCGGGTTCCTTTGTCCACTGCTTTGTCAACGGTCAGTAAGGACACGTCCGTACCGCTGCTGCACCCCGCACCCAGCAACATCCCTTCAGAGAGCACGCCATGGATGCGGGCGGGTTTCATGTTGGCTACCACTATGACCTTCTTGCCCAGCAGTTCCTGGGGCCGGTAGTACGCAGCCAATCCGGCCACCAAGGTCCGCTGTTCTTGACCCAGATCGACATTCACTTTGAGGAGGCGGTCCGTCCCATCCACGGGCTCGGCGGTTACGATCTCCGCCACCCTCATGTCCATCGCCATGAATTCTTTCGGAGTAATCATCATTTTACCGACTCTATCCCGGGGTTCGATAAGATGGCTGCTCAAATATCGAGCCTTGTCCGGTTGGAGGCGGTCACGACGGACCGCCTATTTCGGGCGCCTCTGATCAAACCACTTCTTTGTGTATGTAGACGTGCGGCAGGCCCAAAGGACGCATTCCGGCGACGACTAAATTCGGGCTGTTTGGTTGATGTCTGCTTCTGGCTATTCTGAGACATGCGAAGCAGCGCTCATCCTGTCCGGAGATCCGTCGGAAACGGGAATGATGTAGGAAGCTGTGGCGCGGGCATTTATGAGTACGCGGCGTAGGATTCTGACAGGCGGAGGGTCCATCGATGGACGAAACGGCGTTCCGGAAAATGTTGGCGGAGTAGGGCTACGGCGCCGCCGATGCGGTCGAATGGGTAGCGAACAAATTCAACGACATCCATAGCCACGACTGCGATTGCGCGCTCCTGATCCTCGCCGGCGATATAACGTTCGAGACCGAGGACGGCGCGACGACCTGCCGGACCGGCGATAGGTATTCGATCGCCATCGGCGTGCCGCATACGGAAACGGTCGGTAGCGACGGCGTGCGATTCCTCGTCGGTCGGCGCTAGACGCGCGCCGATCAGGCCTGAGCCCCCGCTCACGGTCGGGACACGTTCGGTAAAACCCGTGTGAAGTGTGGCATTCACCACTCGCCATGGCGGCAAAAACGGCCAACCTATAAAACCAACACCGCACGACAGCGAGAGTACCAAAATGATCGAACGGACATCATTTGTTGTAGCCGACGCCAGGATGCGGAGCGCCATTTCGGTCGCCGGCATGTCGGCGCTGGTGATCGCGATGGCCTTGATGCTATCGGCCTGCGCCGCGGACGGCACTGGAGACGACGGCAGCAAATCGGACGTCAAATACAGCAGTGGCGGTAGCAATGCCTATGGCGGCGTTTACGGTTCGCGGCGATTATATGGGTTCCGCCCGCACTGACCCATTGACTCGTTGACCATTGTGTCGGGCGCCGATCCGGTGCCAAATCGTCCCCCGAAGTGATTCGGGGAACAAGGCTACATGCTTCTTTCGGTATGGGATCCGGCGACGGTCCTCTCTGCGCTCGCGATCGCGCTGATGCTTGACGCCCTGTTCGGCGATCCGGCCTGGCTGTGGCGGCGGACCTCCCATCCGGTCGCCTGGGCCGGCGTCGTGATCGGCTGGTGCGACCGCCTGCTCAACCGCGGCGACAGCGGTCCGGTCCAGCAATATGCGGCCGGCGCGGCGATGATCGGTGTCGTCCTGGCACTGGCGATACTCGCCGGACACGGCCTTTCCAATTTCCTCGCTCTCAATCCCAACGGCTGGTGGCTCGAGGGATTCTGCGTCGCGATCCTGCTTAGCCAGCGCGGCCTTTACCTTCACGTCCGTGCGGTCTCGCGCGCCTTTGCGGCCGGCGGCATCGATGACGCCCGAGAGGCGGTGGCCCACATCGTCGGGCGCGATCCCGCGCGACTCGACCAGGCCGGAATCTGCCGCGCGGCGATCGAATCGCTGGCCGAGAACCACAGCGATGGGGTTATCGCGCCGGTGTTCTGGTATCTGCTGTTCGGCCTGCCCGGTCTGTTTGCTTACAAGATGCTCAACACCGCCGATTCGATGGTTGGCTACCGCGACGCCCGTCACCGCCAGTTCGGTTGGGCCGCGGCACGGCTCGACGATGTCGCCAATTACCTGCCGGCGCGCATCGATGCCGTGCTGATCGCGGTCGCGGCTGTGGTGATGCCGACGCGGCGGCCCCGGGCGGGACCAGTAATGGCGTGGCGCGCCGCGTGGAACGACGCCCGCCGTCATCGCTCGGTCAATGCCGGATGGCCGGAAGCCGCGATGGCCGGAGCCCTGGGCCTCGCCCTGGCGGGCCCTCGCGTCTATGACAGCGCGGTCGTCGACGACGCCTGGATGAACCGCGACGGCGCGACCGATGCCGAACCGGCCGACATCGACCGCGCGCTGCGTCTTTACGTTGCCGCGACCGGTCTGTTGTGGGCCCCGGTCCTCGCGGCGCTGCTTATCGTTCCCGGGCCAGCCTGAGGATCTCGTCGACCGCGACATGGGCCTCGAGATGGGCGGCGAGAGCGTCGAGCGTTTGTTCGATCTCGGCCTCGAAATCGACCTCGGTAGCGGACGCCGCGCCAAGGTCGGCGAGCCACGCGCGGCGGAAGTCGTCGGCGGCAAAGAGACCGTGGAGATAGCATCCGGCGATCCGGCCGTCCGCCGAGAGCGCCCCCTCTTGCCGCCCGTCGAGGTCGAGCATGGGCCGCGCCGTATCCGGGCCCTGGGTTCGGCCGAGATGCATTTCGTAGCCCGTCACCGTCCTGCCGCTCGGTCGGTGGACGCCGGAAACCTCGACCAAGGCCTTGTCCCCGATCAGCGTGGTCTCGACGTCGAGCAGGCCGAGCCCGGCGACCGATCCGGCCGGTCCCTCGATCCCCTCGGGATCGTGGATCGTCCGGCCGAGCATCTGATAGCCGCCGCAGATGCCGAGCACGCGGCCACCGCGGCGGACATAAGCGGCAAGATCGATGTCCCAGCCCTGGGCCCTGAAATCGGCGAGATCGCCGATCGTCGACTTCGATCCGGGCAGCACGATCATGTCCGCATCGCCCGGCAGCGGCCGACCGGGCGCCACCATATCGACCGCCACCTCGGGCTCCAGGCTGAGGGGATCGAAATCGTCGAAATTGGCGATCCGGCCGAGGCGCGGCACGGCGATCCGTGTCGCGCCGGACGCCCCCGGCCGACGCCGGTCGAGCACCATCGCATCCTCCGCCGGCAATTTGAGCGCCGCCGGGAAATGGGGCACCAGACCCAAGCTCGGCCAGCCGGTGCGATCGCTGATGACGGCGAGACCGTCGTCGAACAAGGTCGGGTCGCCACGGAACTTGTTGACCACGAAGCCCTTGATTCGCCGCCGCTCCGCCTCGCTCAGGACTGCGTGAGTGCCGACGATGCTGGCGATCACGCCGCCGCGGTCGATATCGGCGACCAGCACGACGGGGACATTGGCGGCCTCGGCGAAACCCATATTGGCGATATCGCCGGCGCGCAGATTGACCTCGGCCGGGCTGCCCGCCCCTTCGACCACGATCAGATCGGCTTCCGCCTGAAGTCGCCGGAAGCTTTCCAGCACCGCCGACATCAGCCGCGGTTTCGCCGCGACGTAATCGCGGGCGGACAAGGTTTCGGTGCGCCGGCCGCAGACGATGACCTGGGCGCCGCGCTCGGATTCGGGCTTGAGCAGGACCGGGTTCATGTCGACGGACGGCGCCACCCCCGCCGCCCGCGCCTGCAGCGCCTGCGCACGGCCGATCTCGCCGCCGTCCGCCGTCACCGCCGCGTTGTTCGACATGTTCTGGGGCTTGAACGGCCGCACCGCCAGGCCGCGATCGCGGAACAGCCGGCACAGGCCGGCAACCAACAGCGACTTGCCGACATCGGACCCGGTGCCCTGGAGCATGAGTGCTGGAGTGTCTGACACGAAACTCTAGCGAATGAAGTCGGTGCCTTCCCCCTCACCCCAACCCTCTCCCCGACGGGGAGAGGGAGGCACCCGCATAGCGGGAGGGTGGGGGGCAGCGAGATGACGCGGGACCTGAACCGGTGTCATCGCTTATGTCCTAAAACTCGATGCCGGGCTGCGCCTTGACGCCCGAGCGGAAGGGATGCTTGACCATGGTCATCTCGGTGACCAGATCGGCCTGCTCGATCAGCGCATCCTTGGCGTTGCGGCCGGTGATGACGACATGGGTGTCGGCGGGCTTCTCGTCGCGAAGGAAGGCGACGATTTCGTCGACATCGAGATAGTCGTAGCGCAGGACGATGTTGAGCTCGTCGAGGAGGACCAGTTTGTAGCTCGGATCGCGGATCATCTCCCGCGCCCGCTCCCATGCCGTCGCCGCGGCGGCAATGTCGCGCTGCCGGTCCTGGGTCTCCCAGGTAAAGCCCTCGCCCATGGTCCGGATCGTCACCTGATCGGCGAATGCCTCGAGCACCTTGCGTTCGCCGGTCTCCCACCGGCCCTTGACGAACTGGACGATGCCGATCTTGAAGCCGTGGCCGATCGCCCGCATGACCAACCCGAAGGCCGCCGTCGACTTGCCCTTGCCCTTTCCGGTGTGGACAATGACGAGGCCCTTCTCGATGGTCTTGGTGGCGATGATCTTGTCCCGGGCCGCCTTCTTCTTGGCCATCTTCTCGGCGTGGCGCCGGTCGATCTCCTCTTCGGTCATGTCCTTGCGGGTCATGGTCGTGCCTCCTCGCCGGCCAATTGCGTGAGATGTTCGAATGCGGTGTTGCGACGCGGTCGCCACAGGTCGCGCTGCTGCGCCTCGAGTAGGCGCGCGGCGACCTCGCGCAAGGCGGCCGGATTGTTGTCGGCGAAGAAGTCGCGCACCGTCTGGTCGCACAGATACGCGTCGTAGACGGCGTCGAAATGATGGTCGGCAACGGCGCCGGTGGTCGCCGCGAAGGCGAACAGGTAGTCGACCGTCGCCGCCATCTCGAGGGCGCCCTTGTAGCCGTGGTTCATGACCCCGGCGATCCACTTCGGGTTGACGGCGCGGGCGCGGACGACCCGCGCGATCTCCTCCTCGAGCCGCCGCACCACAGGCCGTTCGGGCCGCGAATGGTCGTTGTGATAGACGATCGGTTTGCGCCCCGACAGGTGGTTCACGGTCGCCGCCAGCCCGCCTTCGAACTGGTAATAGTCGTCGGAATCGAGCAGATCGTGCTCGCGGTTGTCCTGGTTGTGGATGACCGCTTGCACCCCGCCGAGGCGGCGGCGAAAGAGTGCCTCCTCGGCGCGCCCCTGTTGACCGGCACCATAGGCGTAGCTGCCCCAGGCGAGATAGGCAGTGGCGAAATCCGAGGCGTCGCGCCACCCGCGTTCGTCGATGAGGGCCTGCAACCCGGCGCCATAGGCACCGGGCTTGGAGCCGAAGACCCGGGTCGCCGCCCGTCGCTCGGCATCGTTGGGCGCCTGCCCGTCGGCGATCAGCTCGGCGACCTCGCGACGGCAGCGCGCGGCCAGCGGATTGACGTCGTCGGTCTCGTCGAGGCCGGCGACCGCGCGTACCGCCGAATCGAAGAGATCGATCTGGGCCGGAAAGGCGTCGCGGAAAAACCCTGAGATGCGCAGCGTCACGTCGACCCGCGGCCGGTCGAGGACCGAGGCCGGCATGATCTCGAAACCGGTGACCCGGCGCGAGGCGACCTCCCAGATCGGTTGCACGCCGATCAGCGCCAACGCCTGGGCAATGTCGTCGCCGCCGGTGCGCATGTTGGAAGTACCCCAGGCGGACAGCGCCATAACCCGCGGCCATTCCCCTTGCTCCTGGCGGTGGCGGTCGACCAGCGCCGTCGCCGAGGCCCAGCCGAGCCGCCACGCGGTCGGCGTCGGGACCGTGCGGGTGTCGACGGAATAGAAGTTTCGCCCGGTCGGCAGAACATCGAGCCGTCCGCGGGTCGGCGCGCCGGATGGGCCGGGCGCCACGAACCGGCCGTCGAGCGCGGTCAGCACGCCGGCGATCTCGGCGGCGCCGGACCGCCGCACCGCCGGACCCACATCGGATTCCACATTCCGCAGGACCGCCGAAGTCCGCGCCCACTGGGGATCGGCCGCCATGTCCCCGCCGACCAGCGCCTGGGCCAGGGCCTCGAGCCGCTCGACAGTGTCGCCGGCGGTGCGCCACCGCACATCGGGCCCGAGTATCTCGCGCAGCGCATCCGGCCGCGGCCCATCCCACGAAGCGCCGAGCGTGCAATCGAGCGGATCGAACTCGGTGATACCGAGGTCGCGGGCCAAGGCCCGTATCAAGGAGGCATCACCGTCCTTGCCGTCGCCGCGCGGCACCCGGACCAGGGCGACCAGGAGATCGGTCAAGGCTAGGCCTTGCGGCGCGCGGCCGAAGACATGGAGACCGCTGCGAATCTGCATTTCCTTCAATTCGCAGAGGTAATTGTCCAATTTTGCCAATGCGCTATCCGCATCCTCGCCCGGTGCGATCCCGCAATCGCTGTCGAGCCCGATCCGGGCCGACAGTTCGACGATATCCCGGCGCAGAAGACCGAGGCGGCGGGGGTCGACGCCGGCGGCGTCGTAATACTCGTCGACGAGCCGTTCGAGCTCGGCCAAAGGGCCGTAGGTCTCGGCCCGCGTCAGCGGCGGGGTCAGATGATCGACAATCACCGCCTGGGCGCGGCGTTTGGCCTGGGTGCCTTCGCCCGGATCGTTGACGATAAAGGGATAGATATGCGGCAAGGGTCCGAACACGGCGTCGGGAAAACACAATTCCGACAAGGCGAGCGACTTGCCTGGCAGCCATTCCAGATTGCCGTGCTTGCCCATGTGGATCACCGCCCCCACGTCGCGCCGCAGATAGGCGTAGAACGCCAGGTAACCATGGGGCGGCACCAAGGCGGGATCGTGATAGGTGGCGGCGGGGTCGATATTATAACCACGCGCCGGCTGAACGCCGACCAGGACATTGCCGCACCACATCACCGGCAACGCGAAGCATGGCGTTTCGGCGTCCGCCTCGAACATCGAGTCCTGCTCCGGCGGACCCCAGCGCGCATCGACCTGTTGGCGAACCTCCGGCGGCAGCGTGGCGAGGAATGAGACATAGTCCGACAGGGCCAGGCGCGTCTCCACTCTGCGGCCGGCAACCGCCGCGTTGGTCGGCCCGGCCTGCAGACGGGCGATCAGATCGTTGCCGGACGCGGGACGATCGCGCACGCCATATCCTGCGCCCTGCATCGCCGCCAGCAGTTCGATGGTTGCCGCCGGCGTATCCAGCCCGACCCCGTTGCCGATGCGCCCGTCCTTGTTGGGATAATTTGCGAGGACCACGGCGACCTTGCGCGCGGCGACCGGCGTACGCCCCAACGTGAGCCAATTGGCCGCCAAGCGCGCGCAAAACTCGACCCGATCCGGCACGCTTCGGTAGCGCACGATCAGGCTCTCGGTGGCGGCGTCGAAGCCGCTTTCATGCTTGAACGAGATCGCGCGGCCGAGGATGCGCCCGTCGACCTCCGGCAGGGCCACGTTCATCGCGATATCGCGCGGCGACAGGCCATTCGTGCCGGCGCGCCAACCGTCCTCAGCCCCGCCGGACAGAACGACCTGTAAAACCGGGCAGTCGAGGGCATCGAACGGTGTTTCCGAACGCGGCCCGCCCGGTCGCGAAAGGGCGAACCCCATGGTGTTGATGACAAGACCGGTACCGGCCTCCCCCAGGAGGTGCGCGGCAAGGTCGGCGCAGGCCGGGTCCTTGAGGCTGGCGGCATAGAACGGCAGCGGGTTGACGCCGTGGCGTTGCAACGCGCCGATGAGGGCGTCGATCGGTTCGAGATTGCCGGCCTGAAGATGAGCGCGATAAAACACCACGGCGGCGACGGGCGCTCCCTCGGTCCACCGCGATTGGAGATCGGCCAAGCTCGGCCGGTCGTGACCCGGCCAATAGAGGCCGGCCCGCAACAGCGGCACCGGCTCGGACCAGGTCGACGGATTGCCGATCAGGTCCGCGCAATAGGCGAGGAAATGGCGCGCATTGTCCGGCCCGCCCTGAACCAGGTACTGCCACAACCGGTTGTAGGCGTCCGCCGGCAGCGACGACTGCGCGGCGAGTTCGACATCCGGCTGGTCGTCGCCCGGAAGCAGGGCGAGCATCGCACCCGTCTCGCGGCAGGCAAGGATCAGTTGCTCGACCCCGTAAGGCCAATAGCCAACCCCACCGAGCAGGCGGACGACGACGAGCTTGGCGTTGCGAATCACCGCATCCGTATAGACGTCGATCGATAGATTGTGGCCGAGCTGCATGAGGTTGGCGATGCGGACGCGGCCAATCTGCTCCGGCAGGGAGGCTCGGGCTTGAGCCAAATTCGCCAGTTCGGTGTCTGCCGCCGAGAGCACCACGATATCGCCCGGCGTCTGACCGAGATCGACGGCCTCCGATCCGTCGGCAATGGCGCCGGCCTGGGCTTGAAGAAGATGCAATCCGTTACCCCTTCAGGGCCGCCGCAACGGCGTCGCGATCGAGACCGCTCTCGCCGATCACCACCAGCCGGGTTCGCCGCGGCTCGTCGGCGCGCCACGGGCGGTCGAAATAGTGCTGGATACGCGGCCCGACCGCCTGCACCACCAGGCGCATGTCCTTCCCGGCGATGGCGGCAAACCCCTTGATCCGCAGTATGTCGTGGGCCGCGATGGCCGGCGCCAGCCGCCGGACCAGGGTCTCGGGTTCGCGATCGGGGTCGAGATCGACGTCGAAGCTGACGAAGTCGTCATGGTCGTGCTCGCTGCCGTCGTCGTGATGGGACGGCCGGGTATCGAGATCGTCCTCGGCGGCGGCGCCGAGCCCGAGCAGGATTTCGGCGTCGATCCTGCCGTGCCGGGCGGCGACCGACTTCGCCATGTGCCGCATCTCTTTGTGTATGGTGGCCGTCACGCTTTCACGGGCGGGCGGATCGAGCAGGTCGGTCTTGTTGAGAACGACCAAGTCCGCGGCCGCCAATTGTTCCTCGAACAGCTCCTCGAGCGGGCTCTCGTGATCGAGCATCTCGTCCGCCGCGCGTTGCTCGTTCACCGCATCGGGATCGTCGGCGAAACGCCCCTCGGCAACGGCCGGACCATCGACCACCGCAATGACCCCATCGACGGTCACGCGAGACCGCACTTCCGGCCAGTTGAAGGCTTTGATCAGGGGCTTGGGCAACGCCAGGCCCGAGGTTTCGATAATGATGTGGTCCGGCGGCTGGGGCCGATCCAGAAGCGCCTGCATGGTCGGCAGGAAATCGTCGGCGACGGTGCAACAGATGCAACCGTTGGCGAGTTCGACGACGTCGTCCTCGTCGCAGCCCTCGATGCCGCAGCTCTTGATGATCTCGCCATCGATCCCGAGATCGCCGAATTCGTTGATGATGAATGCGAGGCGCCGCCCGTTCGCGGTTTCGAGGAGATGCCGGATCGTCGTCGTCTTCCCGGCGCCGAGAAATCCGGTGATGATGGTGGCCGGAATCTTTTGAGCGGTTGGCATGGGGTCTCCGTTCAGGATGCTGTTTTGAGATGTTGGGGCAGACCGGCGACGACCAGAACCACCGACTGGGCCACGGCCGCGATATCCTGATGAAGGCGGCCGGCGCGGTCGCGGAATTCACGCCCCAGCCGCGCTTCGGGAACGATTCCAAGACCGACTTCGTTGGCAACCAGCACCACCGGCCCGTCGAGGACCGGCAGCGCTGCCACCAGGTCTTGGCACGCGGCCTCGACATCGCGGTCGGACAGCAGAACGTTGGTCAACCACAGGGTGAGGCAATCGACCAGCAGAACGGTATCGCGGGCCGCGGTCCGCGACAGGACTTCGGCGAGATCAAGCGGCTCTTCGATGGTTTCCCAGCGCTTGCCGCGGCGTTCGCGGTGGCGGGCGATGCGCGCCGCCATCTCGTCGTCCCCGGCACTGCCGGTCGCGACGTAGACCGGCGGGCGGCCATCATCGTCGACGAGCGATTCGGCGTAGGCGCTCTTGCCGGACCGGGCGCCGCCCAGGACCAGGGTCAAGGGCGGCAGCATGGCACCCATTGCCGCCGCCAGTGGCGCCATGACCTTCGCCGTCGCAATGCCGTAAAAAGACCCATCGGTGCACCCCGCCCGAAACGGTTTCGTAAGGCTGGAATCCGGGCAGATGTCCTGACTCGCGGGTCGTCGCCCTGCGCTGCGCCTTCCCGACCCGGCCTATCGCCCCGATCAGTGGCCCGTTGCAGCGCGGGCTCGCCGCTTACAGTTGCGGGGGCAGTCACGGAATGAGCGGTCGACACCGCCGCACCGTGTTCCCTGTTACCCTCCGTTCCCCGAGCGGCGAACGAAGACCCGAAACCAGCGGCGCCACTCTATGGACTCGGCGCTCCGGCTGTCAATTTTAACCGCGCCTGTCCACAGCGGCGAATTCATGACTGAGGGCCGATAATTGCCGCCAGGCTCCGCTCCAATCGGGTCCGCTCGCGGCCGCTGGCCGGTAGCCCGAACCGCAGCCAGCGCGGTTGTTCGGGAAAGTTCCGCACCAGAATGCCCGCCCCGAGCAATCCGTCATGAATGGCCGCCGCGCGTTCGTGAGCCACCAGGCGGAACAGGCTGGTTCCGCCGATGTCCTCGAATCCGGCCGCATCGAGAAGAGACGACAATTGAGCGGCCGCGTCCGACAGCCGCGCGCGCGTCTTGTCGATCCAAGCGCGATCGCCGAGGGCCCGCGAACCGATGGCGAGCGCGGGGCCGCTGACCGCCCACGGGCCGAGCGCCGCTTCGACGCGGTCGGCGATATCCTGGGCGCCGATCAGGAAGCCGAGCCGCAAGCCGGCCAGTCCGAAAAACTTGCCGACCGATCGCAGCACGCAAACGCCGGGGGTATCGGCCGCCGACGCAAGCGAGCAATCGGGTTGCAGATCGGCGAAGGCCTCGTCGACGATCAGCCAGCCGCCGCGCGCGGCCAGCAGAACCGCGGCCTCGCGCAGCTCTGCCGGGGCTCGGACACGCCCGTCGGGATTGTTCGGATTAGTCACCACAACGACATCCGCCGTCCTGATCGCATCCCCGAGATCGTCGACGACGGCCACGTCATGACCCGCTTGACCCCAGCAATAGGCATGCTCGCCATAGGTATGACCCAAGACGGCCACGCGGCCGCGTGATCGCAGCCACGGCAGCCACTGGATGAGTGCCTGCGAACCCGGCGCCGCGACGAGCCGGGCGTCTTGGGGAGCGCCATAGCAGGACCGGGCGGCGTCCAGCGCCGCCTCCAAAAGCTCGACGCCGGGAAGGCGGTGCCAGGCCGCGGATTCTATCTTGGGCAGCGGATAGGGCCAGGGATTGATTCCCGTCGACAGGTCGATCCAGGCATCGCCCCGCGATGTCTTCAATGGCCTGACCGCATCCAATCCGCCGCCGTGGTGCGGACGGGCGTCCTTTTCATCCATCATCGAGGGCCTGTATTCGAAGCCTGGGGCAGCTCACGGTCCTCCATAGCAGCCGACCGCCACTGGGTGCAAACCGTTCGTCGCGCAGGGTTCACGGCGCATAATATCGCGTATAATCGTATCGACCGGCGCAGGGATCGCTTGACGACAATTTCTGTTCGGTTAGAAACTAGACACGCGGCTGCCTGTCGGGCTGACATGAACGTGGCCGTGCTGCCATGATGGCGGCGCCACGTCCCGCAGGGGCACAGTCGATGGAGCTGAAGCACATGCAAACCAACGCTACACAGCACGGACGGCTTTCGGTCGGTACCCAAGAGCGCCTGGGGGCGGTCATCGTTCTCGCATTGTTGGGAATGTTCATTGTTTGGGGTGTCGGCTTCGCGCAGTCGAGCACGCTGCACAACGCGGCCCACGATTCGCGGCATTCCATGGCATTCCCCTGCCACTAGGCCACGACCCGTGATTCTGCGCGCGCTCCTGATCGCCGTCATCGCCGGCGCCGTCGCCGGTTTGGCGGTAACGCTGCTGCAATCCTACAAGCTGACGCCGTTGATCCACGAGGCGGAAACGTTCGAACACGCGGCGTCCACTTCTCCGGCCGGTGACACGCATGGGGCCGAACCCGCGGCCGGCGTGGCGGCGGAGCATGACCACGGCGACGGCGCCTGGGCCCCCGCGGATGGGATCGAGCGGGTCGGTTTCACCTCGCTCGCCAATATCCTGACCGGCATCGGCTTCGCCTTGTTGCTGGTCGCCGGGTTCATCCTCTCCGGACGGCCGGTCCGCGCGAGCAACGGATTGCTGTGGGGGATGGCGGGGTTTGCCGCCTTCGTCCTGGCGCCCGCGCTGCAGATGCCGCCGGAGTTGCCGGGCGCGGCGGCGATCGACGTATCGCTCCGCCAGATGGCGTGGCTCGGCATCGCCGTCGCCACCGCTGGCGGTATCGCCCTTATCGCGTTCGGCGCGCGGCCCTGGCTGAAGGCCGTGGGCGTCGCGGCGATCGTCCTGCCGCAATTGCTCTCGCTACCTCTCGGTGACGGAATCGGCTTGGCGCCGCCCGAATTGGCCGCCGAGTTTGCCATCCTGTCGGTCGCCGGTGGCGCCATTTTCTGGGCCGTTCTGGGCTCGGTCGCGGGCTATCTCTACGGCCGGGTGCAAGCCTGATCCGGCCGCGACGGCCGGGGCACTGGTGACGCCTGACGGCGATAACATCTTGAAACTCTTTGGTTTTCCAACATCGGCGGTCGATGTCGACCGGCAGCCTCGTCGGGCCGCCCCTTGACGCGACGCCAGGGACGCTCAAGATCGGGGTTGCGTAGCAATCGCACGGGACATGCCGCCATGATCAAGGGCCTCCATCACAACGCCTATCGCTGCCGCGATTCGGAAGAAACGCGAAAGTTCTATGAGGATTTCCTTGGCCTTCCCCTGGCCGACGCTTTCGAAATCACCGAGACCAAGACCGGGCGCGTCACCAAGGCATTGCACAGCTTCTATCGCCTCGGCGACGGATCGTTCCTCGCCTTCTTCGAAGTGCCGGGCGCGCCCTTCGAGTTCAGGGATCAGCACGACTACGACCTTCACATCGCCCTGGAAGTCGATGCCGAAACACAAGCGGCGATGTTCGCCAAGGGTAGGGCGGAGGGCCGGGAAACGCGCGGTGTCGCCGATCACGGGTTTATTCAATCGATCTATTTCCGCGACCCCAACGGCTATGTCATCGAGCTCGCCGCGCCGGCCGAGGGATCGGAGGGCTATGCCGCGGAAGCGGCGGCTCGCGCCCACGACGCGCTCACCGAATGGCAGACCGGCAAGCCCGCCTCGTAGCGAAATACTCAGGCCAGGTCGCGGAAACGCCGCAGGTGATACGCCGCGTCGCCGAACATCGTTCCGATAATCGACAGCCGCTTGAAGTAGTGGCCGACCGGCAGTTCGTCGGTCATGCCAATGCCACCATGCAGTTGAACGGCCTGCTGGCCGATGAATTTTCCGGCCTCCCCGACCTTGGCCTTGACCGCAGCCGCAGCCCGCGCTTTCTCCGAGTTGTCCAAGTCGTCGTATTCGAGGGCGACGCGCAGCACCAACGCTTCGGTCATCTGTTGCGCGATCAGCATATCGACAAGCCGGTGTTGCAGGACCTGAAATTTCTCCAGCGTTGTGCCAAATTGGCGGCGGGTCTTGAGGTAGTCCCGCGTCGCGTCGACGAGAACCGCCATGATCCCGGCGGCTTCCGAGCCGAGGACGATCCGCGCCCGGTCCACCGCCCGGGTCAGGGCGGCTAGCGCCGAACCGGGTGTTCCGAGGATGGCATCGCCGGATACCCGGACATCGTCGAGGACGACATCGGCGCCGCGGCCGCCATCGATGGTCGGATAAGGCCTGAGGGTAACCCCGGGCATTCCAGGGGCGACCAGGAACAAGCTCAGGCCGTCCACGTCGCGCGGCTCGCCCGCCGAGCGGGCGACGACGAGAAGCATATCGGCGCCGGGCGCATCATAGACGACGCTCTTGTGGCCGCTGATCACGAAGCCGTCCCCCTCGGGCCTTGCACGGGCCGTAACATCGTGCAGATCGTAGCGCGCCTGCGGCTCGCCGAGCGCGACCGCGAAGCGCCGCTCTCCGGCCACCATGGGCGGCAGCAGGTCCCGCTTCTGCGCCTCGGTGCCGAGCTCGCCGATCAGCCCGCCGCCGAGGACGATGGTCGACAGCAGCGGCTCGACGACCAGGCCGCGACCAACCGCGTCCAAGAGGACGGCGATCTCGGCGAGGCCCCCATCCATACCGCCATAGGCCTCGGGCACGGCGACGCCGAGCCAGCCAAGCTCGGCGAACTGCCTCCATTTCTCGCCGTCGATCCCGTCTTCGCTGGCGACGATGCGGGACCTGGTCGCGAACCCGTAATCGCGTTCGACGAAGCGACGTGCGCTTTCCTGCAACAGGCGCTGCTCTTCGCTCAATGCGATCGCCATCGCCCTAAAACCCCAGCACCATTTTGGCGATGATGTTCTTCTGGATTTCGTTGCTGCCGCCGTAGATCGACGCCTTGCGCCAGTTGAAATAATACGGCGCCAGCGGTGCCGCGTAATCGGGTCCGATCGGCGCCTCGTTCCAGCCGTCATCGAGCGCCTCGGTGACAAAGGGCGCGGCATAGGGACCGATGGCCTCGAACAGCAGCTCGGTGATTTTTTGCTGGATTTCGGTGCCCTTGACCTTGAGCAGCGAGGCCTCGGGTCCCGGCGGGCCCGAATTCGTGCCGTCGCCAAGCATGCGCAGGACCACCGATTCCAACGCCATCAGCTCGATCTCGAGCGCCGCCAGTCTGCTTCGAAACGCGGGGTCGTCGAGCAGCGGCCGCCCGTCCGAGAGCTCGCTGGATGCGATCGCTTCGAGGCGGGCCAGTTCGCGCTTCGAGCGGCCGACATCGGCGATATTGGCGCGCTCATGGCCGAGCAGGAACTTGGCGTAGGTCCAGCCCTTGTTTTCCCCGCCAATCAGATTGGCCTTGGGCACGCGGACATCGTCGAAAAAGACCTCGTTGACCTCCTGGCCGCCATCGAGCGTGGTGATCGGGCGCACCTCGATCCCCGCGCTCTTCATGTCGATGAGCAGAAATGAAATTCCCTCCTGGGGCTTGCCCGCGGTCGAGGTCCGCACCAGGCAGAAAATCATGTCGGCGTGCTGGGCCATCGTGGTCCACGTCTTCTGCCCGTTGACGATGTAATCGTCACCATCGGCGACCGCTCGCGTTTGCAGCGAGGCGAGATCGGAACCGGCGCCGGGCTCGGAATAGCCCTGGCACCACCAATCCTCGCTGGACAGGATGCGGGGCAGGTAATGCGCCTTCTGGCGATCGTCGCCAAAGGTCATGATCACCGGCCCGACCATCGCCAGCCCGAAGGGTATGATCCGCGGCGTCGGCGCCCGGCCGAGCTCTTCCTCGAAGATATAGCGCCGCAGCGGGCTCCAGCCGGTGCCGCCATGCTCGACCGGCCAATGGGGCGCGATCCAGCCCTTTTGGTGCAGGACCCTCTGCCAGCGGACATGGTCGTCCTTCGACAGCCGCTTGCCGGTCTCGACCCGGCGGCGGATATCGGCGGGCAGGTTGTCGGCGATGAATTGACGCACCTCGTCACGAAAGGCGGCGTCCTCGGCATTGAGCTTTACATCCACGTCGGTTCTCCCCTCCCCTGCGATCCGGCCGGCGGACATGGATACCGGTGTCGGCGTCCGCCAGCCCGCGATATGATCCCGGGGCCCATCGCCGCAAGGAATTGCCCGCAATGAACCATCATGACCTGTTCGATCTTTCCGGGAAAGTCGCCATCGTCACCGGAGCAACGAAAGGCATCGGACGCGCGATCGCCGAGGTCCTGGCCGCGGCCGGCGCCAAGGTCGTCGTTTCGAGCCGCAAGGCCGATGCCTGCAAGACGGTCGCCGAAGCCATCGCCGCGGCGGGCGGCACGGCCATCGACATCGCGTGCAATGTGTCGCACCAAGACGACCTCGAGAACCTGGTCGAGCGGACGCTGGCCGAGTGGGGCCGCATCGACATCCTGGTCTGCAACGCGGCGGTCAATCCCCACTACGGGCCGATGCTCGGCGTCTCCGAGGCGGCCTACGACAAGATCATGGATACCAACGTCAAGAGCACGCTGTGGCTGTGCAACCTGGTCCTGCCACAAATGGCGGAGCGGCGCGACGGGACGGTCATCATCGTTTCCAGCATCGGCGGGCTCAAGGGTCACGACAAACTGGGCATCTATGGGTTGGCCAAGGCGGCCAACCTGCAGCTGGCGCGAAATCTGGCCGTCGAATGGGGGCCGCACAATATCCGCGCCAACTGCATCGCGCCGGGCATCGTCAAGACCGACATGGCGCGCACCTTGTGGGAGGACCGGGAAACCCACGACGAAGCGGTTCGCCACTACCCGCTCGGCCGCTTGGGTGAGCCCGTGGACATCGCCGGCACCGCCTTATTGCTGGCGAGCCGCGCCGGGAGCTGGATCACCGGCCAAGCCATCGTCGTCGATGGCGGCGTCACCATCGCCAGCGGGCGTTATACTTAGCCCGTCCGGCGTTGCGGGCTCGCGGGCATCGCCAACGAGGCGACGATCAGGCGTCGAGAATTTCGTCGATCAGGGCCGCCAATGGCGTCAGATACGGGTCCGCCGTCAGATGGGGCATCTCGAACTTCCGGCCGCCGACGTCGCGACCGACCGGAATCTCGCGAACGCACAGCCCGCGGTCGGCGACCTTCGCCCAACCGCGCTGATTGTGCGGGGGTCCCGGACAGATCAGCGTGATCTCGCCATCGTAGGGCCGCGGGCGATAGCGCCGGAGCGCCGCTTTATGGGCGGCAATCGCATTGGAGCGGAACCCGCCGCCGTCATCGGCATCGCTCTCCCGCGCCTGCTTCCCGGTGCCCGGCAATCGCCCCGCGATCGCGCGGACCGACAAATTTCCGATGCCTCTCACGCGGCGGCCTAGAAAAGCGAGTTGCTCGTCAAAAGGGCGGGCGGCGAACCATCGCCAGAAGTGGTGATTGCGCCACTGCTGCCCGATGGCGCCAGGGTCACGGGCTGGAAACGCAGTGTCGACCAGGATCACCTTTCCCATCTCTCGGCCCAGCCCTTGCAACTGCCGCGCTACTTCGAACGCAACCACGCCGTCGAAGCAATTGCCGCACAAATGATAGGGGCCGTCGGGCTGAAGGGCACAGATTTCCCGCACAAATATCTCGGCATGATCCTCTATTTCGAGCACTTCGAACCCCCTGTCGGGAGCGCCGATGCGCTGCAGCCCGTAGACCGGCCGAGCGGTCGCCAGGCGGGCGGCGAGGCGGCGGTATTCCGGAATATTGCCGGGATGGTTGTGCATACAGAACAGAGCCGGCCCCGTTCCGCCGCTGCGGAACGGAACCAACGTGGTCGATCGGCCTCCCCCGTTCACCGATTGGGCGAACGTGGATACGGTAAAGCGCTCCCCGGGGATGTCGGGCAACGTGGACATCTCGAAGCGCTGCTCGATCCGGGTCAGGAGTTCCAAGTACAACAGCGAATCGCCCCCGAGATCGAAGAAATCGTCGTCGGCGCCGACGGAGTCGATATATAGCACCTCACAAAAACACGCCGCGATCGCCTCCTCGACCGCGCCTCGCGCGGCGACGAAAGGCTCCTCCAGCTTGGGGCGTGACGACGGAGCGGCCGGTAGCCTGCGGCGGTCGACTTTTGCGTTGCGGTCGAGGGGCAGGTCATCGATGAAGAGATAGCGATTGGGTATCATGTGGGGCGGCAAGGAATCGGCGAGCGCGCGCCGCATGGCCCCGACCGCCGGCCCGGCGCCGGAGGCCACGATATAGGCGACGAGGCGTTGCCCGCCGTGCCCGTTTCCGTCGACCGCGACCACCGCCTGCTCTATGGCCGGGAGGCGATGCAGCGCCGCTTCGATCGCCGGAATGTCGATCCGGCGGCCATTGAGCTTGGGGCAAAAATCTTTTCGACCGAGAACTTCGAGGCAACCGTCGTCGCCCATCCGGCCGAGATCGCCGGTGCGGTAGGTCCACTCGCTCTCTGACCGGGCTTCGGTCGTGAACGCCTCGGAGGTCTTCTCGGCGCGGTTCCAATAGCCCAGCGCCAGATAGGGGCTGGTGACGGCGATCTCGCCGATGTCGTCTCGCCGCACCTCGGCGCCGTCATCGTCAACGACACGCACGATCATGTCGTCGGTCGGGTAGCCGACCGGAACCACATCGCCCGGGAGTTGGCTTTTCGAACCAATGAAATACTGCCGCGCGAGCCCGGTCTCGGTCGCGCCCAATCCATTGACCAGGATGCACCGATCGCCGAAACGCTCCTGAAAAAGAGCAATCTGGCGCCGTTCCGCGCGGTCGCCTTCGAGGCGAACGATGCGCAAGCTGTCGAAGCTGCGACCGGTTGCCATGAGGCTCTCGAAAATGGCAGGGACCGAGTGGAAGATCGTGACGCCTTCATCGGCAATCCAGTCGGCCAGCCGCCCGATGCCGGCGCGATGCAGGTCGAACGGAAACAGCGCGGCACCATTCGCCAGCGCCGAAAACTGGGTCGACACGGTACCGCTGAAGGCCGGCGACTGGATCAGCGACAAGCGATCGGCAGGGCCGATGCCGAGGCTGTTGGTGTATCGCATCACGTTGTGGAGGACGTTTCGATGACTGTCGTAGACACCCTTGGGTAGGCCTGTGCTGCCCGAGGTGTAGTAGATGTAACAGGTATCCGCCGGCGCGATTTCGAGTTCGGGGTCATCGTCCCGTGTGCCGGGTCGGATCTCCTCGACGTCCAGCCAGCGATCCGCGGCGCCGGCGAGATCCAACGCCAAATTTCGGATTTCCCCGGCGGTCAGAATCAAACGCGGGCGGCAATCGGCGACGACCCGGCGCAGGTCGTCGGCCGGCCAGGCCGGGTCCATGGCGACATAGATCTTGCCGGCCTTGAGGGCGCCGAGGATCGCCGCAACCGCCGCATCCCCCTGCCCGAACAGCAGCCCGACAGGCTCGTTACCGCGGCCGAGGCGGTCGAGAATGGCGTGGGCGATGAGGCTGCTTTTTCTGTCAAGCTCGCCATAGGTGAGGCTGGTCCGCCGGCAACGGACGGCGAACCGGTCGGGCGCGGCGCGCACCTGGCGGGCAAAGATTTCCGGTATAGAGCTTTCGATCGCGTCCCTATGGAAGGGAACGAAACCCGTCGTCTTGAGGAATCGTCGGACATCCTGACCCATCACGGGCTCGCTTCGCTGGATGACGAACGCTCACCGGGTGCAGCGGCATGATCGCGGCTCGCCCATCCGATGGTGCGCCAATGGCGCAGCGCACGCAACCGGCTCCTGGAACCCGCAGCCGCGCCGCCGTTATCAATTCCGGTGCTACACCAGCCTGAAATCGTCGAGCTGTACTTCCTTGCCGTAATCGGCGTAGTCGCCGTCGGTGCGGAGCTGGCGGAAATGGCCCCAATTGATCGGGCGGTAATGGGGCCCCTCGGCGGTGATCAACGGCTCGAGCGGCGCGCAATCGGTGGCGTAGGACGGGTTGAAGAAGAACGGCAGGCTGTATCGCGGACGGTCGGTGACCGACTTCACCCGGTGCAAGGCCGCCGGATACGCGTCGTTCGACCACACCTGCATCATGTCGCCGATATTGATGACCATGGCGCCGTCGATCGGTGCGATATCCCACCACGCGCCGCGCGAGAACACCTGCAGGCCGCCAACCTCATCCTGTAGCAGGATCGTCAGCACGCCGGCATCGGTATGGTGGTGCAGTGCCATGTCGCCGAGCGCGGTGACCTGCGCCGACTGGTCCGGCTCGAGCGGGTCCTCGAGCGGATAATAGTTGAGGCGGACGAAGCTGGTGTGGTCGTGGCCGAAATAGGCGTCGAGACGATCTCGCGGGGCGCCGATACCGAGGCAGAACATCTCCAGGAGCCGGTGGCCCAATCGGTCGCACGACCTGAAGTATTCGCTCATGGTCGGCTGGAAATCCGGCAGCTTGGAAGGCCACAGGTTGTGCCCATCCACCGGCAGGTGATTGGCCGGATGGTCGCTGGGCAAGTCGGGAAAAGGATCGAGACCGAAATCGAAAACCTCCTTGAGGTCGCGGGCGTTCTTGGTCAGCTCGCGATCGTAATAGCCGCGCGGATTGTCCTTGGTGCGCAGCAGCTTCCGCTTTTCGGCGAGCGGCAGGTCGAAGAAGGCGATGGTTTGCTGCCACACGCGATCGATCAGCGGCCGGGGAATGCCGTGATTGACGACCTGGAAGAAACCCCAATGCCGGCATGCATCGGCAATCTCGCCGGCGACGCCATCGCAACCGGCATCATCCGCGCCCTTGATCAAGGGCGTTAAATCGATGACGGGCACGGTTTCGGTCACTGCCGACACTCCAACAGATCAACGCGGTCGGACATCCGTTTCGCCCGGTTTCCGGCTTCGACTAAGCGACCTCGAAGAGGCCCGCCGCGCCCATGCCGCCGCCGATGCACATGGTGACGACGACAAATTTCGCGCCGCGCCGCTTGCCTTCGATCAAGGCATGACCGACCAGCCGCGCGCCCGACATGCCGTACGGGTGTCCAATCGAGATCGAGCCGCCGTCGACGTTGAGTTTCTCCATCGGAATGCCCAGTTTGTCTCGGCAATAGACGACCTGGACGGCGAAGGCCTCGTTGAGCTCCCACAAATCGATGTCGTCGATCTTGATCGCGTTCCGTTTCAGCAACCGGGGCACAGCGAAGACGGGGCCGATTCCCATCTCGTCGGGTTCGCAGCCGGCCACCGTGAAGCCGCGCCAAATGCCCAGCGGCTCCAATCCCCGGCGTTCCGCCAACTGGCTGTCCATGACGACGCAGGCCGAGGCCCCATCCGACAATTGGCTGGCGTTTCCGGCGGTGACATACTTGTCCTCGCCCATCACCGGCATCAGCGCGGCCAGCCCCTCCGGGTTCGTTCCAGGGCGGTTGCCTTCGTCCTGGGCCAGGGTCACCTCTTCCTCCCAGCTGTCGCCGCTGTCCTTGTCGGTGACGATTTTGGTGGTGGTCAAGGGGACGATCTCGTCGTCGAACCGCCCCGCCTGCTGGGCGGCAGCGGTCCGCAACTGGCTCGCCAGCGCGTATTCGTCCTGGGCCTCGCGCGAAACGTCGTAGCGCTCGGCGACCGTATCGGCGGTCTCGATCATGCTCATCCACAGCTCGGGCTTGTTCGCCATCAACCAGTCTTCGCGGTAGTGGTGCAGGTTCTGGTTGTTCTGAACCAGGCTGATCGATTCCAATCCACCCGCGACCATGACCGGAACCTGATCGGTGATGACCCGCTGGGCGGCCATGCTGATCGCTTGCAGGCCGGAACTGCAAAACCGGTTGACCGTCGCCGCCGAGGTGGTCGCCGGCAGCCCGGCGCGAATCGAGGACAGCCGGGCGATGTTGTGGCCCGTGGCGCCCTCCGGAAAGCCACAGCCCATCAACACGTCCTCGACCTCTTCGGCGTCGATCTTGGCGCGCTCGACGGCGGTCTTGATCACGTGGCCACCGAGGGTTGCTCCATGGGTATTATTGAAAGCGCCGCGGAAGGCCCGGCCGATGGGCGTCCTGGCGGTCGAAACGATGACGGCATCTCGCATCACGTAATCCTCATGCTGTGGCGCGACGGGGCGCGGCTAAATGTCGCCGAATTTGCGGCCGGTCTTGGCCAATTCGGCCAATAGCGGTGCCGGCTCCAGCCAATCGCCATGGATATCGTAGAGCCGGGACATCGCCTCATACACCCTGTCGACGCCGATTGTGTCGGCATAAAACATAGGTCCGCCGCGATAGCGGGGAAAGCCATAGCCGTAAAGCCAAATCACGTCGATATCGGAGGGCCGTTGGGCGATGCCCTCGGCAACAATCTTGGCGCCCTCGTTGATCAACGGATAGAGGCAGCGCTCGAGAATCTCCTGGTCGGAGATCTGGCGGCGCTCGAAACCAAGCTCTTCCGACACCGCCGCGATCAGGGCTTCGATTTCGGGGTCGGGTATGGGGGCTCGGCTGCCGTCCTCGTAAAGGTACCAACCGGCGCCGGTTTTCTGTCCGAATCGCCCCATCTCGCAGATGCGATCGGCAATCGGCGAATAGCGGAAATTCGACGGGCGGATCTTGGCGCGCGCCTTGCGGACCAGCCAGCCGACATCGAGCCCCGCCAGATCGCCCATCGCGAACGGACCCATGGGAAAGCCGAAATCGTAGATAACCTTGTCGATCTGCTGCGGCAGCGCGCCCTCTTCGAGCAGGAAGTTGGCCTGGCGCGCATAGGCATACAGCATGCGGTTGCCGACGAAGCCGTCGCAGACGCCGACTAGGACGCCGACCTTGCCGATGCGTTTGGCCAGGCCCATGACGGTGGCCAGCGTCTCGGCGTCGGTTGCCGCGCCGCGCACGTTCTCCATCAGCCGCATGACATTGGCAGGACTGAAGAAATGGGTGCCCATGACCTTGGCCGGCCGGTGCGTCGCCCGGGCGATCTCGTCGACGTCGAGCGTCGAGGTGTTGGTGGTCAGGATCGCTTCCGGCCGGGTCGCCTCGTCGAGCTTCGCCAAGACCTCCTTCTTGACATCCATTTCTTCGAACACCGCCTCGATCACGATATCCACGTCGCCGAGATCGGCGTAGTCGGCGGTGCCCTCGATCAGGCCCATCCGCCGATCCATCTCCGCCTGGTCGAGGCGGCCCTTCGAGACCGTCGCCGCATAGTTCTTGCGGATCAAATCAATGCCGGCATCGAGCCGGTCACGATCGGTCTCCAGCACCCGCACCGGGATGCCGGAATTGGCGAAGTTCATGGCGATCCCGCCGCCCATGGTGCCGCAACCGACGACGGCGGCGCGGGCGATCTCGGCGACCGGCGTATCCTTCGGTACGTCGGCGATCTTGGCCGCTTGCCGCTCGGCGAAGAAAGCATGGCGCAGCGCCTTGGACTGATCCGATTCGACGCAGCGCTTGAAGGTCTCCCGTTCGAACTTGCGTCCGTCCGCGAAAGGAAGAGTCACCGCGGCCTCGATGCATTCGATACAAGCATAGGGAGCCTCGAACCCGCGCGCACGACGGACGATCTTTTCCCGGTAGCGGTCGAAGATCCCGGAGTCGCTCTTGGCCGCTTCGATATGATCGTTCAGTTCCGAGGTGCGCCGAATCCCCCGGCCCTCGGTTAGGACGGACCGCGCGTAGTCGAGCGCCGCCGCCGCGGCGTCATCCTCGACCAGCAGATCGACCAGGCCCAGCCGGTCGGCCTTCTCGGCCGGGATCAACGCCCCCGGGACGATCATGTCGAGCGCCGCCTCGATGCCGATCAGGCGGGGCAGCCGCTGGGTGCCGCCGGCGCCGGGCACAATTCCGAGCGTCACTTCCGGCAGGCCGAGCCGTGTTCCCTTGGCCGCGACCCGGTAGTGGCAGCCGAGGGCCAGTTCCAGGGCGCCCCCGGCGGCAACGCCGTGGAGCGCGATGACGACCGGTTTGTCGGCCGCCTCGAAACGGTCGATCAATTGCGGCAGGGCCGGCTCCTGCAAGGCAAATGGCGTGTTGAACTCGCGGATATCGGCGCCGCCGCCGAACATGCGGCCGGCGCCGGCGAGGACGATCGCGCCGACCGAGGAATCGGCGAGGCAACGATCCAAATGATCGGCGAGGCCGGTTCGCATCGCCGCCGAAAGACCGTTTACCGGCGGATTGTCGATCGTGACGAGGGCGATTCCATCACGCAGTTCCAGGTTGACCGTCGCCATTCCGACCATTCTCCCCTGTGTTCGTTGAAATTGAATTCCGGTCGGCGTCGGCGTCCCGCGAACCCGCCCTTCCGCATCACAACGGACTTCCGGCTAGCTGCCGGGCGCACCCTCCATGACCGGGCCGAAGAGCTCCCAACGCTCGCCGTTGAACCGTTGCAATCGCATCTGTTCCAGCGGCTTAAAATCATCGGAGTTCGTGTTGATGACGATTCCGGGCAGCAGCATAGGAATTTCCAGATCCGACATACTCGCCGCTTGTTCCATGATGTTTTCCCGGGTCAGCTCGTCGCCGGCTTGACGTAGCACGTGTTCGAGTGTCTTGGCCACGGCGTAGCCATAGACATTGAGGCCGCTGCCGGTATTGCCGTCGGGATAGTAGGTGTTCATGAACGCAACCCAGTCCTGGAAGTCGGGGTCGTCGGCCCAGGTCGGGTCGCCCGGGCTCTTGTAGTAGGCCGAAGAAACGATACCGGTGGATTTATCCAACCCGGCCGGCGCCAGTACGGCCGGAACGGATGTGGATACGTTGTTCAACAGATGCACCGGTTGCCAGCCGATATCATGGGCCTTCTTGATCGCCTGTGCCGCCCACTTCGGCGTCGCCACATTGAGGAGGACGTTGGCGCCGCTTTCCTTCAACTGGACGATCTGTGAGTCTATCGTCGGATCGGAGGTCTCGTAGGGAACCGTCAGGACGATCAGCTCGTCGGCCCTGTCGCCCAAGCCGTCGCGAAGGCCGGTCAAATAGTCCTTGCCGTAATCGTCGTTCTGATAGAGCACGCCGATCTTCGGGTCCTCGACATTATCGAGAATGTATTGCGCGTAGATCCGCGCCTCGCTCTGGTAGTTGGGCTGCCACCCCATGGTCCACGGGAAATTGTCCGGATCGGCCCATTTCGTCGCGCCGGTGGCGAGGAATAGATGCGGCACCTGCTTCCCATCGACGTATTTGTGGACCGCGCTGTTGGTCGGCGTACCCAGGTTCTGGAACAGCAGCAGCACTTCCTCCTGTTCGACGAGCTTGCGCACCTGTTCGACCGTCTTCGCCGGGTTGTAGCCGTCATCGAGCGAGATGAACGTGATCTTGCGCCCGTTGATCCCGCCTTCGTCGTTGACCTTGTCGAAATAGGCGGAAATCACCTTGCCGATGGTGCCGTAGGCCGAAGCACGGCCGCTATAGGGATTGGTGTGCCCGATCTTGATCTCGGTGTCGCTGGCGCCGGGACCGTATTCGGCCGCTTCCGCGGTAGCGGCAACAGCCAGGGCGGCCGCCCCGGCAAGAACGATCCATGGCCTGCTATTCATCGGCATGGTGCTGTCCTCCCAAATCCTTCGGCGCCGCGCCTGACGACCCGTTTTTCGGCTACGACCAAAGCTCGCGGCGCCACGCGCGCGCGCGTTCACCGATCGTTTGGCGGGGCCGGGCTGGAAGCGAGGCGCCCTGATCGTCCCGTTCCACGATCCATAATACCATCTTTTTCACGAAACCCGCGACGCCATAGGGGATGGTAAACATGAGCAGGATCAAGAAAAGTCCGTAAATCGTCCACGGCGCGGCGTCCGAGATCTGTTGCGCGATATTCGGCACGAAAACCAGGAAAAGACCGCCATATATGGCGCCGGAAATGGACGCCAGACCGCCGACGACGACGCCGACCAGGAGGGCGATCGATACGAAGAGGTCGAAGCTGTCCGGCGCAACGAAATTCACCACGATCGCCGACAGCGCCCCCGCGACACCCGTATAGAGCGCGCTGATGCCGAAAGTGATCGATTTGTAGCGCGCGGTGTCTATGCCCATGGTCCCGGCGGCGATGTGATGATCGCGGATCGCGACCAGCGCGCGCCCGATGCGCCCGCCCATCAGGTTGGCGGCGACGCGAAACAGGACGACGGCGATGGCGAGCGAGAAGAAATAGAGCCACTGGTCCGGGGACAACGGCAAACCGAACGGCACATCCGGCTTGTCGACGAAAATGCCCTGGACCCCGCCGGTCCATGGCTCGAAGGCATCGAAACGCAACAGCTGAGGGAGCGCCAGAGCCAATGCCAGGGTGGCGAGGGCAAGGTAAAGGCCATGAAGGCGCAGCGCCGGGATACCGAACAGAAACCCGAACACGAAAGTGATTGCGGCGGCGGCCGGTATGGCCAGGTAATAGGGTACCGAGAACTGATCGATCAGGATCGCCGCGGCGTAGGCCCCGATCGCATAGAACGCGCCGTGGCCGAGGGAAACCTGGCCGTTGTACCCCATCAGCATATTGAGACCCATCAGCGCGATCGCATAGATGATCGCCTGGGTGAGCTGGAAGGTACGGTAATCGCCGACCAGGAACGGCACCACACAGGCCGCCACCAACAACAGCGCGAAGCCGGCGCGGTTCCATCGCTTGAGTCGCATGGCGATATCGCGCCGGTTGTCGGTGGAGCTTGAAGTCGCCATCCGTCAGACCCGGTTCACGATTCGGTGGCCGAACATCCCGTGCGGGCGGACGATGAGGACACCCACGATCAGCACCAATGCCACGGTCAGCTTCAATTCGTTGCCGACGACGGGGATGTAGGTGCCGACCAGATTCTCGAGAACGCCGACGATGAAGCCGCCGAGGACCGCCCCGCCGGGACTGCTGATGCCGCCGAGGAGTGCACCGGCGAAGGCATAGATCAACACCGAACCCATCATCGACGGATCGAGGTTGAGTTTCGGCGCCACCGTCATTCCGGCCACGGCGCCGATGGCCGCCGCAAGCCCCCAGCCCAATGCCAGCATCCAGCCAACGCGAATGCCGACAAGCCGGCTCGATTCGGGGTTCTGCGCGGCGGCCCGCATGGCGAGGCCGAGGGGGGTATAACGGAAGAACAGAAAGACCAGCAGCAGCACGATCAGCGTAACCCCGATCGCCGCCAGCTCCTGCAGATTGATGCCGAACAGCGGCAGGTCCGGGAACGGGCTGGGAAAGGCCTTCTGGGTGTAGCTGAAGATCCAGCCGGCCAGACTGTGGAAGATGATCAGCAGGCCGATGAACACCACCACGACGGACAGCACCGATCCCTTGATCGGGCGGATCACGAGCCGCTCGATGAGCACGCCGGCGGCAAACGACGCAGCGACGGTGATGGCGAATGCCAGCCAGTAGGGCAAACCGGCGTCGATCAGTGACCACGCGATATAGGTACTGAACATCGCCATCTCGCCCTGGGCGAAATTCACATGCTCGGTCGCCTGATAGATCATCACCAGTGCGAGGGCGAGACTGGCATAGATGCCGCCGACGGCGAGTCCGCTGAGGATTTGCTGGAGGAAAAGTTCCAACGAGCTAATACCCCAGATAGGCGCGGCGGATCGATTGGTCGCGCTTGAGGTCGTCCGACCGGCCACTCAGGACAACGCGCCCGGTTTCGAGCAAATAGATCCGGTCTGCGAGATCGAGTGCCAGCGCGGCGTTCTGTTCGACCAGCAGCAGACCAACCCGTTGTTCGGCGGTAATCGCCGCCAGGATGCCGAAGATCGCTTGGACAATTTTGGGCGCCAATCCGAACGAAGGCTCGTCGAGTACGAGCAGGCGCGGCCGCAGCATCAAGGCACGGCCGATGGCCAGCATTTGCTGCTCGCCGCCGCTCATGGTGCCGGCCTGCTGGCGGCGGCGCTCGGCGAGCACCGGGAAATAGTGATAGATGCGTTCGTAGTCCGCCGCCAACACGGCCTTGTCGCGACGTGTATAGGCGCCGAGCCGCAAATTCTCTTCGACCGTGAGGTTGACGAAGGTCCCCCGCCCTTCTGGAACATGGGCGATGCCGGAGCGAACGATCTTGGCCGTCGGCCAGCCGTCGATGCGGGCACCGTCGAAACGGATCGTCCCGCGCCGATCGACCAATCCGCAGACCGCCTTCAGAGTCGTCGTCTTGCCCGCGCCGTTGGCCCCCAGCACGGCGGTCACGCCCCGCGGAGCGACCGTAATACCGATGCCGTGAAGGGCCTGCGTTTGGCCATAGAACGCGCACAGGTCCGTCGCCTCGAGCAGGACGGTCATGCCGCCCCGGACCCGAGATAGGCTTCGATCACGGCGGGATCGTTTTGCATCTCCGCCGGCGGGCCGTCGGCGATCTTGCGGCCGAAATCGAGAACGACCACACGGTCCGAGACCGACATGACCAGATTCATGTGATGCTCGACGAGCAAGACCGTCACCCGGTAGCGATCCCGGACGGCGCGGATCGTATCGGCCAGACGATCGACTTCCTCGAGGTTGAGGCCGGCGGCAGGCTCATCGAGCAGCAACAACTTGGGCTCGGCCATCAGCGCACGGGCCAACTCGACGCGCTTGCGCGTCCCGAACGGAAGCGCGGACACACGCGCATGCATGGACGCGCCGAGATTCAGTTCCTCGATGATCGCCTGGGCCCGCCGACGCTGCGCGTCGGCCTCCGCTTTGACGCGCTTCGTGTTCATCGCGTTGCCCAAGAACCCGGTCCGTCCCGACCCGTGACCGCCGATCAAGACGTTGTCGATGACCGACAAGGTCTCGAACAAGGCAAGGTTTTGGAAGGTTCGCGCGATGCCGCGCCGGGCGATGCGGTGGGCCGGCATGCGGGACAGCGGCCGGCCTTCGAAATACAGCTCGCCGTGGTCGAGCCGATAGAGCCCGCTCAGGCAATTGAAGAACGTCGTTTTGCCGGCACCGTTGGGGCCGATCAGGCCGGCGATGTGTCCCGCCTCGACGGAAAACGAAACCGCGTCGAGGGCGGTTACGCCGCCAAAACGAAGCGTCGCGTCCTCGACTTCAAGCAGCGCGCCTGGAACGCCCGTTCGGCCCGGTTCGGTGGTCTGCGTGTCATGCGTCATCGCGGCATGATCGATCATGCCGTCGGCAAGGCGTAGTCCTTGAACATCTCACGCAGTTGCAATTTCGAGATCTTGCCGGTCGCGGTCAACGGCAAGGCATCGACGAACTGGACGTCGTCGGGCATCCACCATTTTGCGATCTTGCCATCGAGAAACGTGAGGATTTCGTCGCGCGTCGGCTGGCGATCTCCGGCGGCGACGACAATCAACAACGGGCGCTCGCCCCACTTCGGATGAGCGATCCCGATCACAGCGGCCTGCGCGACATCGGGATGGCCGGTGGCGATGTTCTCGAGATCGATCGAGCTGATCCATTCGCCGCCGGATTTGATCACGTCCTTGCTGCGGTCGACGATGTGGATATAGCCATCCGGGTCGATCGTCGTGACGTCGCCGGTGCGGAACCAACCCTCGTCATCGAAAGCGGCCGCCGTCGCATCCTCGTCCTTGAAATAGGAATCGATGATCCAGGAACCGCGCACCAAGAGCTCGCCAAAGGCCTCGCCGTCATGCGGCAATTCCTTGCCGTCGTCGTCGACGATCTTGAGGTCGACGCCGTAGATGGCATGGCCCTGCTTGGCCTTGTACGCGTATTGCTCCTCTTTGGGCAGGCCAAGCAATCTCGGCTTGAGATGGCCCGAGGTGCCGACCGGACTCATCTCGGTCATCCCCCAGGCATGCCGGGTGTCGCAGCCGAATTCCTCCTCGAATGCCCGGATCATCGACAGCGGGGCGGCGGCACCGCCGATCAAGACCAACGGCGGCCGGCTGAACGACTTGCCGGTCGCTCGCATATGCTCGATCAACATCTGCCAGATCGTCGGCACGCCCGCGGTGATCGTCACACCTTCGTTCTCGAGCAGGTCGAACATCGATTCGCCGTCATAGTGCTGACCCGGTAGGACGAGCTTGCTGCCGGTCAGGGCGCAACCATAGGGGATCCCCCACGCATTGGCGTGAAACATCGGTACCGCCGGCAATACCGCGTGGCCGCTGGAAAGGCCGAGCGCCTCCACCAGACAGATGGAATAGGTGTGCAGGACGGTCGACCGGTGGCTGTACAGCGCACCCTTGGGTCTGGATGTCGTACCCGATGTGTAGCACAGCGACGCGGCGGCATTTTCATCGAACTCGGGCCAGTCGTGATCGTCCTTTTCGGCGGAAAGCAATTCCTCATAGACCAACGCGTTGGGCAGGGTGGTCTCGGGCATGTTCGCGCGGTCGGTCATGACGACATAGCCGCGCACGGAGGTGAACATTTCGGCGAACGGCTCGAGCAGCGGCACGAAGGTCACATCGAGAAAGACGTATTTGTCCTCGGCGTGGTTGACGATGTATTCGATCTGGTCGGCGAAGAGGCGCGGGTTGACGGTATGCAGCACGGCGCCCATCCCGGAGACGCCGAAATAGAGCTCGAGGTGCCGGTACCCGTTCCACGCCAGCGTCGCGATGCGATCGCCGGGCTCGACGCCGAGCCGGCGCAGCGCTCCGGCGACCCGGCAGGCGCGGCGATGGCAATCGGAGTAGGTGTAGCGATGGATCGGCCCTTCGACCGTACGCGAAACAACTTCCACGTCGCCCTGGTAATCCGCCGCATACTTGATCAATGAACTGATCAACAGCGGCCGGTCCATCATCTGCCCACGCAACATGACGGTCGCTCCCTGTCAATGTATGTGCCCTTTATCAGGCATTCTCGAGGGGGAAATTGTAGAGCGACATACGGCCCGGTGTCACTATGGCCATTCCCCGGCGGGGATGAGTGCGGGCAACGGACTATTCAGGGCGAGCGGGGAATCGAATACCGGTTTCAACGTCAGCCGATCAGGTCCGACGCTCGCTGCTTGAGGTCCGCCTTGATCACCTTTCCGGTCGACGATGCGGGCAGGGCATCGACGATGACGATTCGCGAAGGGCGTTTGTAGGCGGCCAATTCCGCCGTCGCATGCGTCAATAGTGCCGCTTCGTCGCTCTCGGCGCCCGATGCCAATTGGACGAAGGCGAAAATATCTTCCTCGCCGTCGCCGGCCGGCGCCGACACGACGGCGCTGAGCAGGACGTCGGGGTGGGCGTTGAGCACGGTCTCGATCTCGACCGGACTGACGTTGAAGCCGGAGCGGATGATGATGTCCTTGCTGCGGTCGACGATATGCAGATTGCCCTCGCTGTCGCAGCGCGCCAAATCGCCGGTGCGCAGCCATCCGTCGCCACTCAGCACCTCTTCGGTCGCCGCCGGATCGCGAAAATAGCCCAGCATGACATTGGGCCCACGTACCCAGAGCTCCCCGACCTCGCCGGCCGCGACAGCCTGACCGGTGGCGTCCATGACGCCAACCTCGAGCGCATCGAGGGGCCGGCCGGCGTTGAGGTTCGGTCCGGCGACCGGCGGTAGGCTGCGGGACACCGTCGCCGCCGTTTCGGTCAGGCCGTAGCCGATGACCGCCGTCTGGTCGAAGGCGGCCTCGATACGGACCTTGAGGTCGGGATCCACCGGCAAACCGCCGACCGTAAGCAATTGTAGCGCCGAAGATTGCAGCGAAAGCCCGTGCGACGCGGCATAGTCGAGAAGCCGCGCATACATCGCCGGCACGCCGTTGAGAACGGTGATCTCGCCGGCACCCAATCGGCCGGCCAGGTCGGCGGCAGAGAACCGAGGTGCGAGTATTCCGGTCGCGCCGGCGAATATGCAGCGCAGAAACGTCGATGCGAGCCCGAATATGTGGGACATCGGCAGGACGCAGTAGATGCGGTCGTCGGGCCCGACACGGGCCTTCATGCCACCGCCGGAGGCGACGAAGATCAGGCTGCGATGGCTCAGAATGACGCCTTTTGGGGTGCCCGTCGTGCCCGAGGTATAGAGCACGACAGCGGCCCGTGCGGCGGGATCCGATGCGACCGGTTCGGTGGCCGTGTCCCGTAGGCTACCGATCGCGACCGGGCCCAAGCCGGGCCAGGTCTCCGCCGTCGCACCGTGCCGTGTGGCGTGCGCCTTGGCTTCGTCCGAGACACCGGTGAAGTAGATCACGCGGCGCGGGTCGCTATGGCTATGGATTTGATCGATCTCGCGTGGTGTCAAACGCGCATTGACAATCATGGCCCAGGCGCCAAGCCGGCTGAGCGCGAACAGGATCGCCGCCGCGCCAATCGTATTCTCGACCAGCATCAAGACGCGGTCGCCGGGACGCACGCCGTGGGCAGCGAGTTTCGATTCCGCGGTCGCGATCAATGCGCTCAGCTCTCGATATGTGTAAGCGCGCGCGCCTTCGACGATGGCCACCGAATCGGGGGCTGCCCGGGCATGGCGCGACGGCAGGTCGTGCAACCAATGGGGCAGGCCGGCGAGATATTCATCTTGGCTTGGATTCATCGACAACAGCGTCCTTACGGGGGCGACACGCTCGGGATGATAATCGGGGCCGTGGCCGAAGTCCCGCCGGAACCGGCCAAGGATCTAGCGAATCCGCGTGCCCGCCACAGCAAAATCGTCGAGCAGCCCAGGCAGGTCACGGATGCTGTCGATCCGGTAGTCGGGTCTTATGTCGGTACGCTTCTCGTCGCCGTCGGTGAATTTTCCGGTCCGCACTTGGATCGCCCGCAAGCCCGCATGCTTGGCCCCGCCGATATCGGATTCGAGGTCGTCGCCGACCATGACGGCCTCGTCCACGCCGAGGTTCAATTCGCGCAGCGCCATCTCGAAAAAGGTCTTGGACGGCTTGCCGACCACCGTCGCGTCTTGGCCCGAGGCATATTCGAGCGCCGCGACAAAGGGTCCGAGATCGAGCGACAGGCCCTCCCCATCGCGTCGCGTATATCGGTTCTTGTGCAGGGCGATGAGCCGGGCACCGGCCTCGAGGAACCCGTAGGCACGATTGAGCAGGTCCCAGGTGAAGCCCTTGTAGAGGTCGCCCAGGATGACGGCCTGGGGGTGTTCATCGTCGAACTCGAAACCGGCGAAATCCTCGCCCAGCGATGGCGGGCAGGCCAAGTACAGGCGGCGCAGATCGTGAGCCGACAAGTATGCATGGGCGGCGATCGCCGGTGTAAAAAGATGCCTCGAATCGACGACCAGCCCCATGCCGGCCAAGCGCATGGCGATCGCTTGCCGCGGACGGGTCGTCGTGTTGGTGAGATAGCGCAATATATAACCGCTTGCGGCGAGGCCTCGCGCGACGTCGATCGCACCGGCGACGACCGCGTCGCCTTCGTACAACACGCCCTCGAGATCGAGAAGTACGCCGCGTACGGTCATTTTCCGGTCCCCGGTTCGGCTCCTGCGGTCGGACCCCGCCACGCCCAAAGGTGCATGACCTGATCACGGCCCCGGATCCGCTGCGGCGGCAGAGGCGAAAAGCCATCGAGAACGCGCTCGGAGGCATCGGCTGATTTCGCCGCCGCCATGACGGCTTCCGATATGACGATCGTCGCGTCGTGGGTGCGGGTCAATGACTCGAGTCGGCTGGCGACGTTGACGGTATCGCCGATGACCGTGAACGCGAACTGTTGCTCGCCGCCGAGATCGCCCATTACCACCGGTCCATAGTGAATGCCGATTCCGATTTCGACGAGCGGCTTGCCTTCCGCGGCCAATGACGCGCGCCAGTCGGCGATCTCTGACGCCAAGGCACGTGCACAGGTGATTGCGTTGACAGGGTCGTCGGGGCCAGGCTGCGGCACTCCGAAACAGGCCATGGCACCGTCACCGAGAAATTTGTCGACCGTGCCATTATTGGCGAAGACGGTCCGCTCGACGCGGCGCTGAAACCCGCGCAAAAGATTCATCGTTTCGGTCGGCGCCATCCTTTCGCTGAATTGCGTGGACCCGATGATGTCGACAAACATTACGGCTGCGACCTGCATGCGGTCGAACGCGAAGACCTCGTCCTGATCGGCCAAGGCATCGGCTACGGACGGCGAGAAATAACGCCGCAGGTTGCGCCGGTGGCGCTCGGCTTGTCGGCGTTGCCTCTCTTCGATGACGGCACGATAGAGCGCGGACCAAGTAAAATTGACGATCATCGCCCCGCTTGGAAAGACGAAGTTGAGCCACAAATGCCCCCATGCGAAGGCGAACAGATTGAGCCCGCTCCAACCTGCGAACAACGCCACGAACGCCACCGCGGAGACCCCAAAGGAGCCAACTCGGGCCACCGCCGCGGCCGCCAAGCCACCGATCACGATAGCCAGGAAATCCAAAGATACCGCCAAATCGTTTCGTATGAGGGTGCGGCCGTGGAGCAAATTGTCGACCACGGTGGCATAGTGTTCCGTGCCCGAAAGCATCTGGGTAAAGGGCGACGGCAGCGTGTCGCCGATGCCCAGCGCATGGCCACCAACGAGTACGACGCGATCCCGGAACACACCTTCGGGCAAACGTCCGCGGATCAGATCGACAAACGAATAGGTCGGAAACGTTCCCGTCGGCCCATAGTGGTTAACCGGCAGCCGCATATTGCCGTCGGTGGCAAAGAAGCGACCGCCGATTTCGATCCCCTCGCCGAATGCGGCGGCGACCTCGGACCGAGGCAGCCCCAGATACGCGCGAACGGCCTCAACCGGCAATGACGGGTACCATTCACCGCCATGACCGATTACCGGATGCTCGAAGCGAAGACTGCCGTCTGAGTCGAGGGCAATCGTTACGTGCGCGACAAAAGCGGCGGTGTCGATGATCGCGGCGGGTGGCACGAGAAATCCGACCGGCTTCAATGATTCGACGGGAGGCGCGCCGGGCGGCAATCGGTACCGTGCATAGGCGGCATCCGCGATCGCCTTGGGCGCTGCCATCTCGTTTGCGTCGACGGCGCTGAAGACGAAGGCATACGGGATCAACACGTTCCCCGCCTTCGCGATGGAATTCGCAAAATGGCGATCGGGTTCGTCGGCGCGCAGGATGCGGTCGAGCTCCATCGATACCGGTGATCCGAAGGCCTCCAGCTGTTCCCTGGCAGCCCGCAGAGCCGCATCGAGGACCGGCGACAATGCAGATTCGGGCTCCGAAAACAGAAGATCGAAGATGATCACGCGGGCGCCGGAGGCGGCCAATCTATCGACCGCCTCGGCCATATATTCGCGCGACAACGGCCATTGCCCGAGCTCGGCAACCGTCGTGTCATCGATCATCACGATCACCGTCTCGGGACCCGGCCGGATTGTGCCACGCAGCCGAAACCGAGTGTTGAGCGCCTCGCTTTCGAGATCGGCAAAGAGCGGTGCCTTGCCCAAAGTCATGTATGCCAACAACACCGCCAAGCTAACGGCCAGCGCGATAATGGCGTGTGTCAGCCGGGGCAACATGGCGGGCTAATTTTTCAGGGCAGTCTGGTCCGCGCGATAAACGAATCGACGCGTTTCCGTCCCCATGACTTGGGCTGCGTCGGCGACGCTCCCTGATCGACGTCGGTGCCCTCGCCTGGGCCGAGGACGACGGCACCAGCGCCTGCCGCCACCGCAACCCGACCGTCGAGAACGACCACCGCGCTGTGCCCGTCCTCGGCTTCGACCATGAAGTCGGTTGACCGCACCGAAGCCACAGCCGCCCGGGTCTCGACCTCGAACTCGGCCGACGGCAGGGCGGCCGCGACGGTGGCGCGGATAATCCCGCGTAGGAGAGATAGGATCGCGCCAAGGCGGTCGTCTCCGTCGACGGCATATTCGGCGACCACGAGTTCGCCGCCACCGCCGACTGCGACGATCGTCCCGTCGGCGAACTCCACCTTGACTCGACCGTCTTCGGCAGTACGAATTACGTCGGCACGATAGACCGAGGCACCGATCGCCAAGATCACCCGGTGACCGGCGCGCTCGCTTGTTGCGGCGCCGACCTGTTGCACGACCCAGCCGACACGCTTCACTTCAGCATCGGCGGGCGGCCCACCTAATGAGACGAAGGCGAGCACCGCCAGCGCCGAAATGGCCAATGCCCGAATCCTCGAGAGACGCCGGCCAGCCGGGTTCAGTCGATTCTTAGCCACGTGGTCCATGACTTCCCGAAAACCTCCTTGCTCGGTACGTCCGACAACCGCTGGATGCGACCTATCCGCATTGGCGCGATGGTTACGTACTATAATACACCTGCCGAGGAGTGCCGACCGGCAATCTCGACATCGGCACCGACCCCAACCGTCACACCAACGACCTGATCGCGATATAGGCGCCGAGCAGGAACAGCGCCCACAGGAACACGATTCGGAACCGGACTTCCGATACGCGATGGCGCACGCGTTGGCCGGCGATCATGCCGAGGATTGCGGGGGCGAGCGCAACGAGTGACAACAGGGCCAAATCGGCCGGCAGCATGTCATGCCGCCGCAACGACACGCCGAGCACCAGCGTGGCCAGCGCGAACCATACCCCCATGGCCTGCACCAACGCATGCCGCGACAGGCCGAGCGCCTGGAAATAGGGCACCGCGGGGATTACCGCCGATCCCGTAAGCCCAGTGACGAGACCCGAAACGGCACCGACGAGGGGGCCAAGCCAGCGTTCCGATCCGCCGGCCAGGTCGACGCGGGGCGCCGCCAGGCCATAGCCCGCATAGACGCAGAGCAGGAGTCCGAGAACACCGGACAGGATCGTGGCATCCCACTGCGCGAGCAGGATAACCGCCAGCCAAATCGCCGCCGCACCGGCACCCAATAAAGGCCACAACCGGCGCAGCACGACCTTGAAATCCGGGCCCACCACCCCCTGCCATACGTTGGTCAGGAAGGCCGGGATGACCATCAGCGCCATCGCCTCGGTCAGCCCGAACAACACGGTCAACAAGGCCAATGAAACGGTTGGCAGTCCGAAGCCCACGATTCCCTTGGCGAATCCGGCGAGGAGAAAAATCGCGCAGATGACGGCGAGCGTTTCAGGCGTCCACATTCCATCCAACCTCACGCGATGACCGCGATATGTCCAGCGGCGCTTCGCTTGCCGGGCGCCCAAACCGGCGCCGAGAAGCGCACCGCGAGGCCGCGACCCGCTAACTATTATTGCAAGCGGCGCGCGAATGCGCCTATGAAATCGGTAGTTGGCGGGGAACGCGGCGCGCATGAAGATCACGGACATCAAGACCTACGTCGTGGCGAATCCGCCACCCCATTTCGGCGGACCCTACTGGGTGTTCCTGAAACTTGGGACGGACAGCGGTATCGTCGGTTGGGGGGAGGTTTATGCGGTGCCGTTCGATCCGCACGTGGTCGCCGCCATGATCGAAGATGTATGCGCCCGCAAGGTGATCGGCGCCGACCCGTTTCGCATCGAACATTTGTGGCGCACGATCTATTCCGCCGGCTATACGCAACGCTCCGACCTCTCGGTCATGGGCATCCTGAGCGGCATCGAAATGGCGTGTTGGGATATCGTCGGCAAGGAGGTTGGGCGCCCGGCCTACGAACTCTTGGGCGGGCGGGTTCACGAGCGCTTGCGCAGCTATACCTATCTCTATCCGCGGGGCGGCGATAGGACCGACGTTTACCGCGACCCGGACCTCGCCGCGGAGCGTGCCGCCGAAGCCGTCGCACGGGGTTTCACCGCGGTCAAGTTCGATCCGGTGGGGCCCTATACCGCCTATGATCCGCGCCAGCTTTCCCTGGAATCGCTCGACCGCGCGGAACAATTCGCCAGCAAGATCCGTGATGCCGTCGGCGATCGGGCCGATCTCCTCTTTGGCACCCACGGCCAGATGACCCCATCGAGCGCGCTTCGCCTGGCGCGGCGATTGGAACCCTACGATCCACTGTGGCTCGAGGAGCCGGTGCCGCCGGAAAACCCCGAGGCGATGGCGGCAGTCGCGCGGCAAACGACGATCCCGATCGCCACCGGCGAACGGCTGGCATCGAAGTACGAATTCGCCCGGGTTCTCGAAAGCGGCGCGGCGTCGATCCTGCAGGTAAACCTGGGCCGTTGCGGCGGCCTCCTCGAAGCCAAGAAGATCGCCGGCATGGCCGAAGCTCACTACGCCCAGATCGCGCCCCATCTCTATTGCGGACCGGTGGTCGGTGCCGCCAATATCCAGATCGGCACCTGTAGCCCCAATTTCCTGATCCTCGAGGGCATCCAGGATTGGAGCGGATTCCACCGCGAGATCCTCAAGACCGGGGTGCGCTGGGAGGACGGCTACGTCATCCCCTCCGGCGCGCCCGGTCTCGGTGTCGAGCTCGACGAGGAGGTGGCCGCCGCGCATCCCTATTCCGGCGATGGGCTGCATCTCGAGACGGTCGAGCAGCCATTATGACGATGAGCGCCGGGAGCCACTCGTGCCACGCCACCGATCCGGGAGTACGCCGATGAAGGCCGCAATCTGCCGCGCCTTCGGTCAACCGCTGACCATCGAGGAAGTCGAGATCGCGCCGCCCGGTCCCGGCGAGGTCAAGGTCAAGCTGGCGGCCTGCGCGATCTGCCATTCGGACATTCATTACGCCGATGGCGCCTGGGGCGGCGACCTGCCGGCGGTTTACGGCCACGAGGCGGCCGGTGTCATCGACGTGGTCGGAGCCGGCGTCGACCGGGTCGAGGCCGGCGATCCGGTGATCGTCACCCTGCTCCGCGCCTGCGGCGCCTGTCCCGCCTGCGCCCAGGATGCGCCTTATCTCTGCGACGGCGACCTGGCCCTGGACGCCCGTTCGCCACTAACTGCGTCGAACGGCGAAGCCATCGATCAGGGAATGCAGACCGGCGCTTTCGCCGAATACGTCACCGTGGATCAGTCACAGATCGAGCCGGTGCCGGACGACATGCCACTCGACAGCGCCGCGCTCCTGGCCTGCGGCGTCATCACCGGCTTCGGCGCAGTGGTCAATACCGCGCGGGTACCCGCCGGCAGCTCGGTCGTCGTCATCGGCACCGGCGGGGTCGGCCTCAACGCCGTGCAGGGGGCGGCGCTGAGCGGGGGCGATCCCATCATCGCCATTGACCTCGCCGCCGACAAGCTGGTGGCGGCCATCGCCTTCGGCGCGAGCCACGCGATCGATGCCGCCAATCAAGACGCGGCTGCAAGAGTCCGCGAACTGACCCAAGGACGCGGTGCCGACTACGTCTTCGTCACCGTCGGCAGTAAGGCGGCCATGGAGCAAGGCCTCGGCCTGCTGCGCCGGGCCGGTACGCTGGTCGTCGTTGGCATGCCCGCCTCCGGCGTCAAGCTCGAGATCGAGGCGGCCGACTTCGCCTTTGACGGGCAGCGCATCCTCGGCAGCAATATGGGGTCGACGCGGCTGCGGACCGACATCCCGAAGCTGATCGCCCTCTACCGCGACGGCAGCCTCAAGCTCGACGAGCTGATATCGGGGCGCTATCGGTTGGACCAGATCAACGAGGCCATCGCCGCCGTCAAGCGCGGCGAAGCCCTGCGCAACGTGATCGAGTTTTGATATCCGACGAAAACGCCGCTGATCGAGGTCGCGAGCCGGTTGCAAGAGGGCGCCGCGCGGCGTATCAACCGCGTACGCAGGGAAAATGATCCGGACGGCCCGTCTGGCCGGGCGCGTCCGACGCCGATAGGAGGAGGAAAGCCGATGGTCTCCGAGATCCAGCACTATATCAATGGCGAGCGCGTCGCCGGCACCAGCGGGCGGACATCCCCCGTATTCAACCCGGCAACCGGCGAACAGATCGCCGAGGCGCCGCTGGCCAATGCCGCCGAGCTGCAGATCGCGGTCGACGCCGCCAAGGCGGCCTTCCCCGGCTGGGCCAAGACACCGCCCATCCAGCGTGCTCGGATGCTGTGGAAGTACAAGAACCTGCTCGAAGAAAACGCCGACCGGGTCGCCGAAGCGATCACCATCGAACATGGCAAGACGATCAGCGATTCCCACGGCGAGCTGATCCGCGGCATCGAAGTCGTCGAATTCGCCGTCGGCATTCCCCACCTTCTCAAGGGCGAGACCACCGAAAATGTCGGCACCGGCGTCGACAGCTATTCGATGCGCCAGCCATTGGGCGTGGTCGCCGGAATCACGCCGTTCAATTTTCCCTGCATGGTGCCGATGTGGATGTATCCGATGGCGCTCGCCTGCGGAAACACCTTCATCCTCAAGCCATCGGAGCGCGACCCCTCGACGGCTCTGATCCTGGCCGAGCTGCTCGAAGAGGCGGGCGTGCCGAAGGGCGTCTTCAACGTCGTCCAGGGCGACAAGGAAGCGGTCGACGGCATCCTCAACCACCCGGATATCAAAGCGGTCAGCTTCGTCGGCTCGACGCCGATCGCACGCTACATTTACCAGACCGGCTGCGGCAACGGAAAGCGGGTGCAGGCGCTGGGCGGCGCCAAGAACCACATGGTCGTCATGCCCGACGCCGACATGGAACAGGCGACCGATGCGCTGATCGGCGCCGGTTACGGCTCTGCCGGCGAGCGCTGCATGGCGATCTCGGTCGCCGTCGCGGTCGGTGACGCCGTCGCCGACGATCTGGTCGAACGGCTGGCGCCAAGGGTGCGGCAGCTCAAGATCGGACCCGGCATGGACCGCGACGTTGAAATGGGTCCGCTGGTCACCCGCCAGGCGCTCGACCGGGTCCGCGGCTATATCGATTCCGGCGTCTCTGAAGGCGCCGATCTCGTCGTCGACGGGCGTGATTTCACCATGCAGGGCTACGAGGATGGGTTCTTCATCGGCGGTTGCCTGTTCGACCGCGTGACCCCCGACATGAAGATCTACAAGGAAGAGATCTTCGGTCCGGTGCTGTCCGTGGTGCGCGCGCCCGATTACGACACCGCGGTCGGCCTGGTCAACGAGCACGAATTCGGCAACGGCACCGCGATCTTTACCCGTGACGGCGACGCCGCGCGCAATTTCGCCAGCAACATCCAGATCGGCATGGTCGGCATCAACGTGCCGATCCCGGTCCCGGTCGCCTATCACAGCTTCGGCGGCTGGAAGAACTCGCTGTTCGGCGACCACAACATGCACGGGCCCGAAGGGGTGCGCTTCTACACCAAGATGAAGACCATCACCTCACGCTGGCCGACCGGCATCCGCGCCGGCGCCGAATTCGTCATCCCGACCATGAAGTAGAGCACTATGTGTCCATGTAGAACCATTCTGCCGGAGGCATTTTTCGCCATGACCAGGAAAGCGCCGCTGAGCGTATCCGGCATACGGTCGAGGCGGTTGACGCCGTCATGGCGAAACAGGTCCCGGCCCGACAGGGTTGCGTTTGGGCGGGCGTCCGCGTCGTTGCCGTCCTCACCCGATGCTTCGGCATCGCTTTTCGGACGGCGCATCGCGGGCCGCCGCCCCCAAGCCGCAACAGAATTGCTTCTACATAGACACATAGCGCTCTAAGCACGCGATGGCGGATTACCCGCGCTTCGTCCACTTCCACGAAGAGGGCCCGCGCGAAGGTTTCCAGATGGAGCCGCGGGCCTATCCGCTGGCCGAGCGAGCAGCGTTGGTCGACGCCCTCGGCGAGACCGGTCTGCGGCGGATCCAGGTCGCCTCCTTCGTCAGCCCCAAGGCAGTCCCCAATATGGCCGACGCGGAGGATTTGTTCGCCGCCATCCAGCGCCGCGACGGGGTGCGCCACACCGCGCTGTGGCTCAACCGAAAGGGCTTCGAGCGCGCCGCCGCGGTGCCCCAGGTCGACCTCGACCCGCGGCTGCTGTTCTACACCACCGACGGCTTCAGCCGGCTCAACAACAATTGCACCGCGGTTGAGATGCGCGACGCCCAGGCCGACTGGCTCGATCTCTACCGGTCGCGCGGGCTGACCCTCGAATCGGCCTATATCATGACCGCCTTCGGCTGTAACTTCGACGGCGCGGTGCCGGTCGCCGCGGTCACCGAGCTGGCGCGCTGGGTTGGCGACCTATGCGCCGACCGCGGGGCCGAACTCCCGGTCCTGGTTCTCGCCGACACGGTCGGTTGGGCCAGCCCCGACGAAGTCAAACGGCGTGTCGGCGCGGTGCGCGAGACGCTCCCCGGGGCGCGGGTCGGGCTCCACCTCCACGACACCCGCGGCCTCGGCGCGGCCAACGTCCTGGCGGCACTGGAGGTTGGCGTCGATCTGTTCGAGAGCTCGGTGGCCGGCCTCGGCGGCTGTCCCTTCGCCGGTCACGGCAACGGCACGGCGGCCGGCAATATCTGCACCGAGGACATGGTCTTCCTGTGCCACGAACTGGGCATCGAGACCGGAATCGACCTCGATGCGCTGATCGAGGCGGCGCGCCTCGCCGAGCGCATCATCGGCCGCCCGCTTGCCGGGCGCCTGATGCGTAGCGGTTCGCTCTCCGCTTTTCGAGGTCGCTAGATTGGACGCGACCAAAATTTTCGATGATGGCGCCCATGGCCGGGCCAAGATCGGCTATGTCCTGCTCGCCACCGAGCAGACGATCGAGGACGATGTATACCGACTGCGGCCGGATGGCGTCGGCGTCCATTTCACGCGGGTATCGATCCCCGACAGCATTACCGTCGCCACCCTCGGCGATATCGGCGACAGCCTGGCCGAGGCGGCGGCACTGCTGCTGCCGGATGGGACCCTGGATGTGGTCGCCTATGCCTGCACCTCGGGCAGTGTCGTCCTCGGCGAGGACCGCACCTTTGCCGAGCTCAACCGCGGCGCGCCCAAGGCCAAGGCGACGTCGTTGATCACCGGGGTCGTGCGCGCCCTCAGGGCGGTCGGCGCGGAACGGATCGTCATCGGCACACCCTATCTCGACGAGATCAACCGGATCGAAGCCGAATATATGCGCCGATGCGGCTTCGACATCCTTGCCATCGACGGGCTCAACATCGAGCGCGACAGCGACATGGTGCGGGTCGCACCGAACTATATCGCTGAATTCGCCGCCGCCATCGACCGGCCCGACGCCGACGCCGTGTTCATCAGCTGCGGCGCCTTGCGCGCACTGCAAGTCGTCGACTCGATCGAAACAACCCTCGGCAAGCCGGTGATCGTCAGCAATCAGGCGATGATCTGGGACACCCTGCGCCTGGCCGGTATCGACGACAAGATCGACGGCTACGGCCGGCTGTTCCGCGATCATTAGTGCATTCTATGGCCTAGTTCAGCTTGGCGACCCCGAGCGGCACATTGTATTGCTCGCACCAGATCCACACTTCGTCATAGCCGGCGACGTCGGTCGCGGCCGGAATCGTATAATCCTGCTGGCCGCTGTTTGCGTTGAGATGGGAAAATTTGCTCGCCGAATCGTAGCCGTTCTTGCCAAATCCGAGTTTCGGATCGGGCGCGCCGTCGAAGACGAAATCCTCGCCGAGCACGACCGTATAGCCCGACCCGGACTTGTGGACCGCGACGCTTCCCGAAGCCGCATGGCCGCTCTGACCGACGAACGTTCCCGACGCCACGGCCGCGCCGTCGGCGGCCTGGGCAGTGGATGCCGCCACCGCGGCGAGCAGCAGCGCTGTCGAAATCAACGCGCCCTGAATAGCCTTCTTCACCATCACCGGAATCCCCTTTCGCTTGGGCCGTTTGGCACCCGGCGGGGTTGCGGGGCGGATAATGGCCTGCTCGGAAAGATGATCGCGACCGGTGCCGCGATCCAATCACATTACCGATGCCGCCGGTCACGAGCCCTTGATGACCCATACCTTCGGTCTATCGATTCGCTGCCCTCCGCCTTGCGACCCGGCGGCGCTCAAGCCGGCCATAACGCTTCCAAGTTGAGCAACACGGTGCCATGTATAGCCGCGCCGCCGGTTCCGAAAATCCACGAGCCAGCAACCGATCGCACTGGGACCGGCAGGCTTCGGAATCCGACGAGATGGGAATGACCGAGATTTCCAAATCCTCACTCGCCGCGACGTTCGTGCGGATGGCCAAATTCGGCGCCGTCGGGGTCGCCAACACGGCGATCGACGTCGGCGTCTTTTCGGCCCTCTACCTTGGCGCCGGCACGCCGGTCTTGTGGGCCAACACGATCGGCTATTGCAGCGGCACCGTGAACAGCTTTCTGATGAACAAGTATTGGACCTTCGGCGATTCGAGGTCCGCCGGCCGCATCAGTCGGCAATTTCCGAAGTTCCTCGTCTTCAATCTGGCCGGGCTTGGCATATCCAATCTCGTCCTGTGGGCGCTTCAGGAAACGATGCATGTGTTCGCGGCCAAGGGCGTGGCGCTGATCGCGACCTTCCTGTGGAACTATTGGACCAGCCGGCGGTTCGTCTATGGGGCGCGGTAGCGGCTAGTCGTCGGTGCCGGATGGGCCGGCTGACGGCGGCGTTTCATCACCCAGCTTGAAATTCTCGAACAAGGCGCGGCCGATAAATTCCGCCGCCAAACGCTGTCCATAAGACGTCAGATGGACGAAATCCCACCAGATGATGCCGCTGTCACGAACCGATGGATGAGCCAAGTAACCGTTCAGGTCGACCAACGCGACATCGATGGAGGCGGCAGTTTCCCGCATCGTCTCGTGATTGCTCCTTATCGACTCATTTTGCTCAATACTATTGGCCTCGAGGACGAACAGTGTTTGGGCGCCAATGTCCCGGCCCATTTCGACGATTTCGGCCAAGTTTCCGGCGAACGCGTTGCCGCGGTCGTTGCTCGACAGATTGGCGACGACGATATCGGGCCGGAAAAGGAAGAGGTGGCTTCGGTAACGGTCCAACAATGGGCCAGAACGCGTGCCTTTTCGGGCACCGTTGACCACGGCGATACTATGTTTCGGGCCAAGCTGCTGCGAAAGAATCCGCTGCAACGTCGGCGCGATCCTTGCGTCCGTCGCTTTGGCGCCCTCCCCCCACGTCTGCGACGACCCGAGCACCAGAATTCGGATGGCGGAATCGAGGGGTTTGCGGTCGAGGTAGACCTCTATGGCTTCGCGATCGTCCTCGATCGGGTCGATTTCCTGCCCGCCGGTCGGCCCGCGCACCACTCTTAGCCAACTCGTCGCGCCTTCGTCCGAAGGATTGGCCCCGAGGAACTGAACCACTTGTTCGGGCCGGTGGGACACCAGGTCGTCATTCTCAAAATCGACGAATGGCAGTTGCGTGAACAGGTACTGGCGCGCCGCCTCGAACCGCAATTTGTTCGCGGGTATCTCAGCAAAGTCCGGGTTGTATTCGTAGTAGTAATTTTCCGAATAATGGTAGTAATCGAACAGGAAATAGAACAGGAATACGATGACAAGAAACACTTCGATGAGGATTATTGAAAAAAGCGCCGGCTTGCCATCGCGCCCCGGTCGGCGCGACGCTAGATAGATCGCGGCGGCGATCAAGAATGTGGCCGCAAATACCAAGGGCAGGGTCGTCCAGAGCCCGCGACGATTCCGAAAGTCTTCCGCGATGATGAGGGTGCCGTCGTCCGCCACCACTGCGATTTCGTCAACCAGCGCCGTGTGGCGACCTGATCTCAATCCGACGAGCTGCTGGTCGAGGGACGATTCTTCGATTTCGCCAATCGCCTCATCGTTGACGGAAACATGAAGCGTGCCGTCTTTGAAGAGCAGGTCCAGCTCGTGCCAGCCGCCATCGATTGGAAATGACTCGAGCGGCAGCGTCTCGATGAATCCGCCCTCGTCCGCCGCCCTGAAGAACAGGTTCGGAAAAAGCGGATTGCGACTGATCCGGATGCCCGAATAACCGGCGGCGTTCTTGTTGAAGATCGCGATTAAATAGGCCTCGGAACCCAGCGAAAAGTGCGCGCGCAACGATCCCAACGCAACAATCCGGTCAAGCAGGGTTTCCTGAAACCCGTGCCACTCATTCAAATTGAGGCGGTTCCGTCGCAGGAGGTTGCGTGTCTCGAAACTCTCCGCGCTCCCCATGAGGTCTCCCGGCACCAGGAGCTTGGACAGGACCCATTCCGGATGATGGACCGGCGTATTGCGGGAATAGAGCACCGTCTCGGTCACCACCACCGCAAGCAGCAGGGACAATGTCGCGAGAATGACGAGGGGTATAAACGGCGAGGGTCTCAAAGGAGGACACTTTGGCTGGCGAAGTGGTTAATTGCCGTACAACATCGAACCCGTGGCCGCAACCGGAGTATCTGACACCGCCATAGGGGTGAGTCGGCGTTGGATTCCTCGCGGAACCCGAAACGGCAGGCACCGAATCGAATCATGGATCTGCGGTGCGACAGGCCAAGACAACCGAACGACGTCGGACGGCCGCTTGCTCGGCTATGGGCGCAGTAGCATCTAGTCGCCCGTGCCCGATGGGGCGGCCGACGGCGGCGTTTCATCACCCAGCTTGAAATTCTCGAGCACGGCATGGCCGATAAATTCGGCCGCCAAACGCTGTCCGTAGGAGGTCATATGAATGCGGTCCCACCAAATGATTCCGGTGTCGTAGACCTCGGGATCGTTCATAATACCATGTAGATCAGCCACCGGAACATCGTTGGCGGATGCGACGTTTCGCATTATTTCATGTCTTACGCTCAGTCGATCGCCAGCCTCGCTGCTGTTGGCCTCGAGCACGAACAGCGTCTCGGCGCCGATGTTCCGGCCGAACTCGACCATCTCCGTCAGCTTTTCCGCGAACCCTTCGGTGGCGTCGTTGTTGGACAAATTGACGATGACGATATCGGGCCGGAACAGGTGGAGATGGCTTCGGTAGCGATCCAACAGGGGACCGGAACGAGAGCCCCATCTGCTCGCGTTGATGATGGCAACCTCGTGGTCGGGGCCAAGCTGACCCGACAGAGCCCGCTGCAGCATCGGTGCCATCCGCTCATTCCTCGCGCCACCACCAACGCCCCAAGTCTGCGATGTTCCGAGTAAGAGAATTCGGGTCGAGATATCGAGAGGCTTCCGGCCGAGATAGGCCTCGACGCCTTCTTGACTATCATCGATCGGATCGAGTTCCTGCCGGCCGACCGGCCCCCGCGCCACTTTGAGCCAACTATGCGATTCATTGTCATCCGGGTCGGCCTCCAGGAATTGGATTAGACGTCCGGGCCAACGAGACAGCAGGTCGCGTTTCTCGAGATCGACAAACGGGAGTTCCGTGAAAATGTACTGCCGCGCCACCTCCAACTGCGTGGTGCTCTCCGGAATCACTTTCCAGTCGGGGTTCTTCCTGACGTAGTAGAATTCCGAGTAGTGGTAATAGTCGAACAGAAAATAGAGCAGGAACACGACCGTGAGGAATGCCTCGATCAAGATCAAAGAATACAGTGTCGGCTTCCCATCACGGCCCCGTCGACGTGAGGCCACGTAGATCGCGGTGACGGTCAAGAATGCCGCCGCAAAAAGCGCGAACAGGGTGGCCCAGTAACCTCGGTCGTTGCGAAAGTCTTCGGCGATGAGGAGAGTCCCGTCGGCGGCTCTGACCTCGACATTGTCGATCGAGGCCAAATGAAGACCCGACCTAAGCCCGACGACCTGCTCGCCGCGGGAAGTTACCGCAATCTCGCCGATAACCTCGTCGTTCACGGAAACCTGAAGCCTGCCGCTATCGAAACGCAGATCGAGATCGTGCCACCCGTCATGGATCTGGATGTCGCCGAGGGGCAACGTCTCGATGAATTCGCCTTTGTCCGACGCGCGAAAAAATAGGTTTGGAAACAGCGGATTGCGGCTGACCCGCACGCCCGCATAGCCGGCAGCATCTTTGTTGAAAATCGCGGTCAGGTAGCCCCCGGCTCCCAGCATGAAGCGGGCGTGGAGTGAGCCTAGCGCAGTGACCTTGTCGAGCAGGATTTCCTGAAACCCGTGCCACTCATTCAGCCTGAGGCGGTTCCTGTGTAAGACGTTGCGCGTTGTGACGGATTCCCAGTCGCCCATCAACGGACCCGATACCAGTGTCTTGGACAGGACCCATTCCGGATGATGGGCCGGCGTATTGCGGGAATAGAGCACCGTCTCGGTCGCCACCACCGCCAGCAGCAATGACAAGAGCGCGAGAATCACAAGGGGTGTGAACAACGGAACTCTCACGGGGCACCAATTCGGCCGTTGCAATTGGAAGTCGCCTTACAAGAAAGGATACGCGGCCACAACCCGGCGCCAGCCGAACGCCGGTTATTCGGTAGCCTGCGCAGGCGTCTAGTTCCCTGCATCTGGCGGTGCAGGGGCCGATGCACTGGTTTCACGCAAATCGAAATTCTCGACAATGGCGCGGCCGATGAACTCCGCCGCGAGACGCTGTCCGTAGGATGTCATGTGAACACGATCCCACCAGATCACGCCGCTGTCGTAGATGGACGGCTGTGACATATAGCCGTGGAGGTCGATCACGGGAATGTCGTTGGCGGCCGCGACCGCTCTCATCATGCCGTGCTTGGTTCCCAGGAAATTGCCGACTTCGGTGGTATTGGCCTCGAGAACGAACACGGTCTCGGTGCTAATGTCCCGGCCGACTTGAGCCATCTCCGTCAGGTCTTCCGCGAACCCATCCGCACTACCATTGTTGGATAGGTTGACGACGACCACGTCGGGCTGGAAGAGGCGGGCATGGCTCTTGTAGCGGTCCAACAGGGGGCCCGAACGAGACCCCCATTTGCTCGCGTTGATGACACTGACCCCATGTTCCGGGCCAAGCTGCTGCGATAGAAAGCGCTGCAGCGTCGGCGCCATCCTTTCATCCGCGGCGTTGGCCCCAACACCCCAGGTCTGCGAGGTGCCGAGCAGGAGGATTCGGAGCGACGCACCGAGCGGATTACGGCCGAGATAGGAATCTACCCCCTCTCGGCTGTCCTCGATAAAGTCAACCTCCTGCCGGTCGGGCGGCCCGCGGAATACCGTCAACCAGCTTTTCTTGCCGACGTCCGAGAGGTCGATTCCGAGGAACTCGATCACGCGTTCGGGCCAATAGGATCGCAGGCCGTCGCCTTCGAAATCGGCAAAGGGAAACTCGGTGAACACATAACGGCGCATGGCCTCGACGGTCAGAGCCTCGTTGGTCGTCGCAACCCACTCCGCCATCGTCTTGAAATGATATTTTTTCGAATAGGCGTAGTAGTCGAACAAGAAATAGAGCAGAAACGAAATTGCCAGGACCGCCTCGACCATGATCAACGAAAAGAGCGCCGGCTTGCCGTCGCCGCCCCGCCGACGGGACGCAAGGTAGATTGCGGCGGCGACCAGAAACAGGAATGCAAAAAGCGACACCAGAGTCGTCCAGAACCCACGACGGTTGCGAAAATCGTCCGCGATGATTTGCGATCCATCGGCAGCGGCCACCTCGATGTCGTCGATGACAGCCTTGCGCCGGCCCGACCGCAATCCGATGACTTGTTCATCCTGGGACGGTTCCTCTATCCGGCCGATACGTAGGTCATCGACGGAGACCTCGAGCATGCCGCCTTCGAAACGCAGGTGCAGTTCGTGCCAACCGTTATCGACGGCCACGTCCTCCAGTGCCTCGGATACCAGAAATTCACCCGTGTCCGTGGCCCGAAAGAACAGGTTCGGAAAAAGCGGATTGCGGCTCACTCGAACGCCCGAATAACCGGCAGCGTTCTTGTTGAAGATCGCGATCAGATAGCCGTCGGGACCCAGTTTGAATCGCGCCCGCAGTTCTCCCAATGCGAAGATTCGATCGAGCAGCACCTCATGGTAGCCATGCCACTCGTGCAGATTGAGCCGGTTGTTGCGCAGGAGGTTGCGCGTCTCGAACGCCTCCGCGCCGCCCATGACCCCCGACGGTACCAACCGCTTGGACAAAATCCATTCCGGATGATTGGCCGGCGTAGCGCGGGAATAGAGCACCGTTTCCGTCACCACCACCGCCAGCAGCAGGGACAAGACCGCAAGGATCACGAGAGGCGTAAGAGGCGAAGCTTTCAAGGAGGGACACTTCGATAATCGGCAGCCAACGACGCCGCACAATAAATCGAACGCACCCGCGACCCAAGCCCCAAGTGGCGTCGGAACCGGCAGGAAAACGGGTCTCGGCCATCCCCCGGCCGTTCCGGATATCCGTTTCATCCGTGCGCCTCTTCGGCGACGTAGATCGGGATATTCCCGATTTTGGATTTTCATCTGCTGTCGGATCGGCACCGACCGCGCACGGACTATTTGCAACGCCTGGCATGGGGCACATAAAATGAATGCTCATACCTGCCCCAATGCCTCGGACGGTGGAGGTCGAAGTCGAGCGCGGCAACACCGCACGCTTCCATCGAGTCGTCGAAAGGCATGTCGGGTGCGATCAAATACTCGTTTCCATGCGTCGTGTAGAACGCGGTTGAATTCGTCACGACGGCGACACCGCAGCGTCAACCGACGCGGTTGCGCCCGTGCCGCCTGAGACGCCGACACTGTTACCGGGCGTGAGGGGCGTCGCGACCGGGTCCACCAATCCCGCCGCCTCGCGATGCCCGGCTTGCGACGCGCGGTCGTTCATCGATTTCTACACACAGGCCACGGTGCCCGTCGATTCCTGCCGCCTCGTCGAAAGCCGCGAGGCGGGAATCGGCTTTCCCGGCGGACGCCTGGACCTAGCGGTCTGCGAGCGTTGCGGCTTCATCTGGAACCGCTCCTTCGAACCAGCCGCCCAGGACTACGCCGCCGTGTTCGAGGAGACCCAATGGCACTCCTCCCGCTTCCGGGCATTCGGCCACGCCCTGGCGCGGCGCCTCATCGAGCGTCACGGCCTGCGCCACACCTGTGTGCTTGAGATCGGCTGCGGGCCCGGGCATTTCCTCAAGCTGATCTGTGAGATGGGCGGCAACCGCGGCACCGGCCTGGATCCCCATTTCGCAGAGGATCCGGGGCCGAACGCGATCGATGGGTCGAACGTCCAATTCCTAAGGGAGTATTTCTCGCCGGCGCACGCCCCCCTGGTCGAGGCCTTGGTTGCGTGCCGACACACACTCGAACACGTCCAGCCGGTCGGTGATCTATTGCGGCTGATTCGGACGACCATCGGCGACCTCTATCTCGGTTTCGACGATCAATATGCGTTGATCGAAGGCCGCGCATCCGAAGGCACGCCATCCCCCAGCCGATTTCCGGTAGAGGAGACCGTCGACCAAATGCTGGCGGCGGTCGGGCAATTCTCCGCCGCCGTCGAGCAACGGACCGCCTATTGGCGGGATTTCTTCATCGCGGCCGGGACGAGAGGCGAGCGGGTGGTGTTGTGGGGCAGCGCGCCGCAGGCCGTGGCCTTTTCGTTGGCGCTGGGAATTTCGGATCAGGTCGACTGCATCGTCAACATCAACCCCGCCCAGCACGGCAAGTTCGCCGTCGGCACCGGCCAGGGGATCGTCGCTCCCGCCGTCCTGAAGACCCTGCGCCCGGACACGATCGTCGTGATGAACGCGATCTACCGCGACGAGGTCCGCCGATCGCTCGATGACCTCGGCGTGGCGGCCAAGATCGTGGCCGTCTGACGCCGACGGGCCGCCGTCGTCTACCACGTGATCGGGTATTTCGCTCCGCCGGCTGCGGTGTAGACGCCCCAGTAATGCTCGAATGCTCCAGGCCCGGTCGGTTTCCGGTCCTCGTCGTACATCTCGAAGACGAAACACGAGATGGGTCCGAAGTGGCGCGGCGTCGGCTGCGGGTCCCCGCAGTGGTTGATCAGGTTCTGATTGAAGGTCCCGGCGTTGGCGGCGGTCGCGTTGACGTCGCCGGCAGTCGGCCAGCCGCATTCGCCGACGACGACCTCGAGATCGTCGAAGCCGATCCGGCCCAAAGCAATGGTGAGGGCGTCATAGGACGCGGCGAAGATGTTCTTGTAGACGAGGTCGCCGTCATGCACCCAGTGGTCCGGCCCTGCCGTGAACAGGCAGTAATCGAGGGGGATTTGATCCCTGTTGTTCAGCCAGTCGAGGTAGGGATAGATGTTGATCAGGAACGCGGAGCCGGTCGAACGCAGCACCGTGCAGACCTGTGTAATGATGGCGGTGAGATCGCCTTTCAGGACGCCCTGCGACGGCGGGTACGACTGCCCCATGATGGCGTAGTTGAAGGGCACGGTGACCTTGACGTCGAGCCGGGCCGCCTCGAGGGCCTTGGCCAGATTGGTGACCGCGGGAACCAAGGCCTGCGTGTACTTGCCCTTGTGCCACGCCCCCAACGGCTCGTTGCCGACGCAGATGGCGGCGACGATGTCGGCATAGGGCTGTGTGGCCTTGATCACCGGCGCCGTGTCGCCTTTGGCCAGTGCGGCGAGGCCGTCGTTTGGGACCGCGGTCAACACGCGCAGCCCAGAGGCCCTGGCAGCGTCGAGGAATTCGGTCTGGGTATAATTGAACATCTTCACGGTTTTGACGCCGACGGAAGCGATCTGCTTGGCGGCCCTGACCGGATCGATCGGGGTCGACTGGAAGCTGTTGCTGAAATTGACACCGACGGTGCCGAAGTCGGGATTTGGGGCCATGGGCGGTCTCCTCATGATTTGCCGTTCGCCCCGGCGGCGGTGGCACGGTCAATGCGACCCCGAGTACGGCTGCCGCGGCCAATGCGGCACGGGGCGACGGCAGATTACCCCGTCGGCACCGTCGTCGGAGACCCGGACCGGTGCCGATGCCCACCCTATCATCCGCGACCGCCGGCGGCCAGCGGCCGTGGCGACAGGCAGGTGCCGACCGACGGCTCGGAGAGCCAGGGAACAAAACGCTGGAGGGAAAGTTCGGCGTCCCCTGCGGGAACCGATGGAGCCAATCGAAAACTCGATTGACTCAGAGGCTTGACCGGACCGGGCCGGTTTCAGGTGATGAGAGATGCACCGACTGGGCGGTTCCGCAGAAAGGTGATGTCAAATTGAACGCAGGCGGCATCGTCGCAGACCTCCAGGTCTGATCGAGGATGTCGGAGTTCCGGCCAATATCGGACGTTCGTGGGTAAGCCGCCGAAAGTCAGCCTGGACCCACAAGAGACATCGAGGGTCATGAGTTATTGTCCAACTGGGCGATCGATATAGATCCCAAAGTCTTAGGCGTCACTGTCTACTGCACTTTCAGAATCAACTTCCCGCGTACGTTGCCCGCTTCGCTTTCGATTTGGGCCTTGGCGGCATCCTCGATGGCCATGCTCTTGATCTCGGGCAGCTTGATCGCTCCCCGCACCAACATGGCCGTCAGCTCGCTTAACCGCTTTACATTAGAAACCGTAAAGACAAACTCGGAGTGGATCCCGAATTTCTCATCCACCGATGGATCCGGCTGACTGACCAGAAGCGCCATGCGCCCGCCTTTGCGAAGCGTTTCGTAGCCTCGGGCAAGTGTTTCGCCGCCGATCATATCGACGACCAAATCGAGCCCTTGCGGAAAGTGCTCGCGCGCAATTTGGACAAAGTCCTGTGACTCGAAGTCGACCACGTAATCGGCTCCCAGATTGAGGACGTAGTCGAGGTCACCGGCGCGCGCGGTCGTGAGCACCGTGGCACCCCGCTGCTTTGCGAGTTGAATCGCGAGACTGCCAACGCCACCTGCGCCGGCCTGTATCAGCACCGATTGGCCCGCGGCGAGGCCGCCAAAGTCGATCAAGCTTTGGTCGGCGGTGAGCGCACCGGTTGGGATAGCCGCCGCAGCTTCGAATGACAGGTCGTCGGGGATATGGCAGGCGGCCTCGGCCGGCACCAGCGTGACCTCGGCGTAGGTGCCGTGGCGCATTGTGCTGCCGAGATTCATGCCATTCACGCGGTCGCCCGCGGCAAACCCGCTAACGCCCCTGCCGACGGCCTGTACGGTGCCCGAGTAATCGAACCCGGCCACGATCGGGAATTGATGCCCGAAAATCTTAGTGTAGGCCCCGCTGCGCGCCTTCCAATCAATGGGATTTACACCCGCACAATGAACATCGATCAGAAGATGCCCATCCTCCAGATCCGGCGCGGGCAGGGTCGCGACCCGGAGAACTTCAGGGCCGCCGAACTCCTCGAAAAACACCGCCTTCATTCAGTCCCCCTCCCATTCCCTTGATTGAACTGACCTCACCCAAACGAGATCGCCGTCCGACATCTACCGGATGCTACCTCTCACTGTTCCAAAAGAAATAGTGCCACGATCGATGGCGAACATTGCGCTAGATCAAAGGTTCACCGAGCGCACAATGGGGACGTTCTCCGACATCGTGCCTTGTCGGCAAATGCTTCAGGCTATTGCTTCCCAGCCGAAAAAGGAACAAGATCGATGTGAGAACGAGAGCCATATGGAAAATGTCGGCTGAGGACCATTAGTTTATGTCAATTAATCTTAAGCGCTCATTGACAATAGCAGCAGTAGCCACTGCGCTCATGAGCTCGGGAGCCGCCGCGGCCGATGTGAGAGTCGGTTTTCTTGGCGGGTTCACCGGCCCGCTCCAAAGCCTGACACCAGGGATTTACAAGGGCGCAAAGCTAGCTGCCAAGCACGTCAATGATCAGGGCGGCGTACTCGATGGTCAGGAAATCGCCATGCCCAACGGTGATACGACCTGCGCGGATACCACCGCTGCGGTAAACGCCGCCAACGATCTTGTGAACACCGAAAAGGTCGTTGCCGTTGTCGGAGCAATGTGTTCGAGCGCGACGATTGCAATGGCTAATAGTGTTACGATTCCCGCTGGCGTCACAGTGGTGTCACCGGCGTCAACAGCTCCAGCAATCACATCGCTCGATGACAACGATCTGGTGTTCCGCACCACGCCTTCCGATGTGTATCAGGGCGGCGCCATGGCCCGCCTGTTGATGTCGAAGGGGATCGATAATATTGCTATCACCTATGTCAACAACGACTACGGTAAGGGCTTTGCCGATGCGCTTTCCGATGCCTTCAAGGCAGCCGGTGGCAAGGTGGCGGCGAACGAGGCACACGAGGAGGGCAGGGCGGACTACCGTGCCGAGATCGGCTCACTGGCCGCTTCGGATGCCGATACGCTGGTTGTGCTGGCCTACGCGAACGGCTCCGGCCAGACTATTATTCGCCAGGCGCTGGAAAGGGGTGATTTTGACCGGTTTGTTGGTGGCGACGGGATGGTCAGCAACACACTTATCCACGCAATCGGTAGCGATAAATTGAGAGGCATGATTGCGACCAAGCCGGGCGAACCCGATACGACAGGCGCGAGAGTATTCAACGAGCTCGCGTGGGGTGCCGATCTGAACCCGACGGCACCGTTTGTTGGTCAGTCCTATGACGCCGCTTTCCTGTTGGCGCTGGCGATCGAGAAGAACGGCAGTGCAGAGCGCGCCAGGCTTGCCGAGGCCTTGCGCGCCGTGGCAACGGCACCGGGTGAGGTCATCCTGCCGGGTGAATGGAAGAAAGCTAAAGCCCTGCTCAAGGCGGGAAAGGAGATCAACTATGAGGGCGCGACCGGCAGTCACGAGTTTGACAAGGCTGGCGATGTGTCCGGCGTGATCGTCGAAATGGGCGTATACGTAAGAGAAGGCTCTTTCAGGGAATTTGGTCAGGTAAGGTGAATCAAGTGATGTCTCGAAATAAATGGCCCGGGCTTTTCCCAGGTTTTCTATTTTGGGCGAATCGAGACGAGTGATATTCTCCGACATCATCCCACAAGGATGGAACTCAATGACTGATACGACAAATGGTTGATACGATAATGGTCGGTATTGACGGCAGCGAAAGCAGTCGTCGAACCGTAGATTTCGCAATCTCCCTAGCCAAGTTCAGCAATGCAACTCTGGTCGTTGCTTTTGTGATCGAATGGTCGCCTTACACATTCAACACCCCCGAAGAAAACGAAGAGCGGCACAAACGTAAGGAGGAGGAACTCCAGACCGCACATGAACGGGTGTTGGACCCGATGTTAGAATCACTCGAATCCAAAGGTATCGAGACAATCGGGATCGTACGCCATGGTCATGTGGCAGACGTACTGCTTCAGATTGGTAAAGAACATAGTGCCGGCCAGATTGTTGTGGGCAAGGTTGGTCATACGACTATCTCGTCCTTACTCTTTGGAAGCGTGGGCGCGAAGCTGATACAGGCCGCCGAAATTCCGGTTACCATAGTACCGTAACAACACCGAACACACCGAGGAATACGCCGCATAGTCAAAGGGGGCTACAAGGAAATGAGATCAAAATCTATTGCGGCCCTAGGGCTGGTGTTTGCCCTGTTGATGCCGATGTCGGCTTTCGCTCAGGAAACCGGGAGAAGTGTTGATCAGATAGTCAGTGAGACCTTCGGCACCGTGTTCGGTCCGTTCGTGTCCTTCATCTTCTACTCAGTGCCCATCGCCGGCGTGAGCTTCCCAGTGATCGTCGGCTGGTTGATCATCTGCGCTATTGTTCTGACGGTGAGAATGGGCTTTATCCAATTCACGGGGGTTAAACACTCTATCGATCTGCTTCGCGGGGTCTATTCGAAGCCTGGAGACGCCGGTGAAGTGTCTCACTTCCAGGCGCTGGCCACAGCATTGTCCGGCACCGTGGGATTGGGCAATATCGCCGGTGTCGCAGTCGCGGTCAGCCTGGGAGGGCCTGGCGCCACCTTCTGGATGATCGTGGCCGGGCTATTCGGCATGGTCGCCAAGTTCACCGAATGTACTCTGGGCGTCAAATATCGTACCGAATATCCCGACGGCCGTGTTTCCGGCGGCCCCATGTATTACCTGAGCAAGGGTTTGGCAAACCAAGGCAAGCCAAGGCTCGGCAAGGTGCTTGCTGTGCTGTTCGCCGTCTTGTGCATCTTTGGCTCTCTGGGCGGCGGCAATATGTTCCAGGGCAACCAAGCCCATCAAATGATCTCCAATACCTTTGGGATCTTTACCGAGACCGGTTGGCTGTTTGGGGTCATCCTGGCCGTCCTTGTTGGCGCCGTTATCATCGGCGGCATCAAATCCATCGCCCAGGTGACCGAGAAGGTCGTGCCCTTCATGGCCGTCATCTATGTGGGGACAGCCCTGGTCATCCTGTTCGCCAACTTCAGTGAGATACCGACGGCGCTCGGCGCCGTCATTCAAGGCGCCTTCGCACCCGAGGCCGTCGGTGGAGGTATCGTAGGCGTTCTGATTCAGGGCCTGAAGCGGGCCGCCTTCTCCAACGAGGCAGGCGTCGGTTCCGCAGCTATCGCTCACTCCGCAGTACGTACCAGCGAGCCGCTCACCGAAGGGTATGTTGCCCTGCTCGAACCGTTCATTGATACGGTGGTGATCTGTACTATGACCGCCCTGGTCATCGTTATCACCGGAACCTACGCCAATGTCGAAGGGTTGGGCGGGGTTGACCTAACCGCGGCCGCCTTCCAGTCAGTCTTCCCCTGGTTTGGAGTCGTGTTGGCGATAGCCGTGCTGTTGTTTGCCTTCTCCACCATGATCTCCTGGTGCTACTACGGCCTCAAATGCTGGACCTATCTGTTTGGCGAAGGGCTGGTTACGGAGTTGATCTTCAAGCTCATTTTTTGTGTGTTTGTCGTCATCGGCGCCAGCATGAGCCTAGGTCCGGTCATCGACTTCTCAGATGCGGCCATTTTTGCCATGTCCATTGCCAATGTGCTCGGTCTGTATTTGATGATGGGAGAGGTGAGAAGAGACCTCAGCGACTATCAGGCTCGATTAAAGTCGGGCGAGATCAAGCGTTACAAATGATCCTGGCTATCGAGAAGCGGACGCTCGAGCGGCGCTTTCATCTGGGCATGAGATCCGGGGGGCCTCGGCGACGACCATGAACGCGGCGGTCTCGGCCTTGCGCTTCTTTTTCGGCGTGAGCCCGGGCGCGACGCTGCGCAGGCCGGGATTACCACCGCTCACGAGGCACGCAAGCTGCCAGTAATCTTGAGCCCGGAAGAAGTCGGGCGGCGCTGGCGCACAAACCTCGATCGGTTCGCCCACGCCGCGGAGTTTGTGAAGCCCCAGCCGAACCCCTTTAGCCGCCACGTTGCGAGCAAAGCTTTCGGTTGCCAGTACCGGGCGGCCCAACTTCTTCGTCAGTGCCTCGAGCCGCGCCACTTCATTTGCCGTCGGCCCTATGACGGAGAATGAAACGCGCTCCGGTACCCCGATATTGCCAAAGCGCACGTCGCCCACATGTAGCTCCAAGCCAAATGCCAACGCCTTGGCACCGAGCCCTTCCCGATTCGCGTTGGTGGCGGCCAGCCGCCGTTGCGCGTCACGGCTTGCGGCGAGCGCATTTGCGTGCCTGTTTCGCTGTCGTCCGCCGCTTTCGAATTGGGAATATCGCCAGCACCGCGTCACCGATAAAGTTCAGAATATTCCCACCATGGGCCAGCATCGACCCTGTCGACTCGGTCGCGACCATGCGGCTCGAACTCGACAACTGGACCGGTCATCGGTTCACCGACCTGTTCACGGTGCTGAAAGCCGATGGCGAGTGGAAGATCACCAACAAATTCTTCCATCAGCATCCGTGAGGGCGCAGCGAATGCAGGTATAGGAGCGATAACCGCCCGATTTCACGATCCTCACGAAACTTGGCGTCCCCTACGGGACTCGAACCCGTGTTTTCGGCGTGAGAGGCCGATGTCCTAGGCCGCTAGACGAAGGGGACGCGAGCCCCTGACATAGCGAATGCGCGGGCCGGGATCAAGGGCGGCGGATCAGGCGCGCCGCGCGCCGGCACCGTGGCTAGCGGCCGAGGCGACGAAGCCGTCGACATCCTCGACCCGGGTGTTGAAGGCGGTGACCAGACGAACGGTCGTGCGCCCGTTATCTTTCATGCGGTAGAAGCGGAAGCCGTCGGCCTCGAGCCCGTCGGCGATGGCCCTGGGCATCTCGACGAAGAACACGTTGGCGTCGACGGGATAGAGCAGGCGGACGCCGTCGACCGCCGCCAGCCCGGCGCCGAGCCGCGTTGCCATGGCGTTGGCGTGGCGCGCGTTGTCGAGCCACAGGCCGTCACTCACATAGGCTTCGAGCTGGGCCGACAGGAAGCGCATCTTTGAGAACAGGTGGCCGCCGCGCTTGCGCCGATAGCCGAAGGTCTCGGCCCGCGCCGGGTCGAAGAAGACCACCGCCTCGGCGGCCAGGGCGCCGTTCTTGGTCGCGCCGAAGGCGAGGACGTCGACCCCGGCCTGCCAGGTGGTGGCGGCGGGCGTGCAGCCGAGCCCCGCGACGGCGTTGGCGAAGCGGGCGCCGTCCATGTGCAGGGCGAGCCCATACTTGTTCGCGACCTCGCCGATCGCGGCGACCTCGTCGAGGCTGTAGACCGTCCCCGCCTCGGTCGCCTGGGTGATCGAGATCGCCGCCGGCTGGACGTGATGGACGTCGCCGGCCCCGGCTGCGCCGATCGCCGCATCGAGATCGCCGGCGCTCAGCTTGCCGTCGGCGCCGGGAAGGTCGACCAGCTTGGCGCCGCCGGTATAGAGCTCGGGCGCGCCGCATTCGTCGACCACGATGTGCGAATCGGTGTGGCAGTAGATCGCGCCGTAGGGCGGCGTGAACAGGGCGAGGCCGAGGACGTTGGCCGCCGTGCCGGTAGCCACCGGGAACACCGCCACCTCGCGCTCGAAGATCTCGCTGAACAGGCCGTCAAGGCGACCGGTCCAGGGATCGTCGCCATAGGGCATCGCCGCGATCGTCTCGTTGGCGGTCGTCAGCGCCGCCATGATCTCCGGCGCGACGCCGGTTACGTTGTCACTGCAAAAGTTCATCTCGCTCGGTCTTTCTTAGATATCGATTCGGTTGTTCGACACCGGCGGCCGGCGATCACGGCGGCGCCGGAATGCGCAATGTTCCCAAGGTTTCGCCGCTGTCCGGATCGACGACCAGGATGCGTTTCTCGCCGCCGGGCAACAGGGCCTGCAGATACAACCGGCCGCCGCCTTCGTCCAGGTCGATGATGCGGGTGCCGGCGGGCAAGTCGAGGTCGCGGGTCCCGAACGCTCGCGGCGCCACCGCCTCCGCCGCGGTCGGCGTCTCGCCCTCGCCGTCTCCGCCCGAGGTCAGCCGATTGAAGATCGTCACCACGACCACGACCGATCCGATCAGGATAAGGACACCCATGATGATGACAATGGCCTTGAGCGCGTTCATGCATTCGGTCCAGTCTGCAGCGATGACGGAAGACACTTTCGATCGCGTCGAGACCGCAACGGTCGGTGACGAAGACAAGGGCACGCGGCTCGACCGGTTCCTGGCCGGCCGGTACGGCGATTTGTCGCGAATGCGCGTCAAGGCGCTGATCGAAAGTGGCCACGTTCATGTGGACGGCGCAACGATATCCGAGGCCGACCACAGGGTCAAACCCGGCCAAATTGTTGCCCTATTCGTCCCCGAGCCTGAAGCCGCGATACCGATCGCGCAGGATATCGCGCTGACAATCGTCTATGAGGATGCGGATGTGATCGTCGTTGACAAACCCGCCGGGCTGGTGGTTCACCCCGCTCCCGGCAATCCCGACCGGACCTTGGTCAATGCCCTGATCGCCCATTGCGGCGACCAGTTGTCCGGGATCGGCGGCGTGCGCCGGCCCGGCATCGTCCATCGACTGGACAAGGACACCAGCGGGCTGCTGGTCGCGGCCAAGACCGACGCCGCGCACCAGTCCCTGTCGGCGCAATTCGCAGCGCACAGCGTCGAGCGCAGTTACATCGCCGTGGTCTGGGGCGTGCCCGCGCCGCGCCGCGGACGCATCGAAGGCCGGATCGGCCGCGACCCGCACAATCGCAAGAAGATGGCGGTCGTCGCGCGCGGCGGCAAGGCGGCGGTCACGAACTTCCGCACCCTGAAGGCCTATGGCGACATTGCCGCGTTGGTTGAATGCCGGCTGGAAACCGGACGCACCCACCAGATCCGGGTCCATCTCGCCTCGATCGGCCATGCCGTCGTCGGCGACCCCTTCTACGGCGGCGCCCGGCGCAGCCTCATCGGGCGGATGGCGGAGCCCGCGCGGACCGTGTTCGCGAACTTCAAACGCCAGGCCCTGCATGCCAGAATACTCGGGTTCCGGCATCCGACCCGCCCCGAAACCCTAAAATTTGAAAGTAAGTATCCTAACGATATCATGAAGTTGACACATTGTTTAGAAAACATGCAATAAACTTGCAAATTCGCGCCGTTGTGCTACATTCATAAACGTCCTGATAGACTGGCTCGTATCGTGAGCGTGTTATCAGGCCCTGCGGTGCCATTCGGGCCGCGATGATCCAAGGAGAATATGATGGCGACTCCTCGAGTGCCAACACTGACAGCCGAAAGCAATCTGACCCGCTACCTCCAGGAGATTCGGAAGTTTCCGATGCTGGAGCAAGAGCAGGAATACATGCTCGCCAAACGGTGGCGCGAACATGACGACAGCGATGCCGCGCACCAGTTGGTGACCAGCCATTTGCGCCTGGTCGCAAAGATCGCGATGGGCTATCGCGGCTACGGCCTGCCGATCAACGAGATCATATCCGAAGGCAATGTCGGCCTGATGCAGGCGGTCAAGCGCTTCGAGCCGGACCGCGGGTTCCGCCTCGCAACCTATGCGATGTGGTGGATCCGGGCGTCGATCCAGGAATACATCCTGCACTCCTGGTCGCTGGTCAAGATCGGCACCACCGCCGCCCAGAAGAAGCTGTTTTTCAACCTGCGCAAGGTCAAAGGCCAATTGAAGGCCTATGAAGAGGGCGACCTGACCGCCGAACACGTCACCGAGATCGCCGATCGGCTGAACGTGTCGGAGGCCGAAGTCGTATCGATGAACCGGCGATTGGCGGCCCAGGATAACTCGCTCAACGCGCCGCTGCGCGAGGACGGCGACGGTGAGTGGATCGATTGGCTTGTCGACGACGAGCAGGACGCCGAAACGCGGCTCGCCGACAGCGAGGAATTGGACAACCGCCGCCAGATGCTGAGCAAGTCGATGAGCACCCTCAATGAGCGCGAACGGCACATCCTCACCGAGCGCCGTCTCAAGGACAACCCGACGACCCTCGAGGATTTGAGCAAGGTCTATGGCATCTCGCGGGAGCGCGTCCGGCAGATCGAGGTCCGCGCCTTCGAGAAACTACAGAAGGCGATGAAGAACCTGACCATCGAGCAACGGGTCAACGCCTGATCCGATTTTCGGGGGGCTTGTCGAAGCACCCGCCCGCCCCAAGCCGGCGCCAATACCACCGCCCATTGACAGGCCGAAAGCAGCGATCGAAAGTGCGCCGGTGTTTCCGACTTTTCTTTGCATCGGCACCAGCCGCGCCGGAACGACCTGGTTGTCTCTCAATCTGCTTCGGCATCCCGGCGTGTGGGTGCCGCCGGTGAAGGAACTCCACTATTTCAACGCGCCACGCCTGCCGGTCGCGCGCCAACTGTTGAGCCCCAATTTTCCGTTTGCAGATCGCCGCCGCCTGGTCAAGGAAATCAAAAAAGGCGATGTCCGGCGAGGCGCCGAATCACGCCGCCTGGATCGCCCGCTTCATCGCGCTGCCCCGCAGCGAGCGATGGTATCGAAGCCTCTTCCCGGCCGATCATGATGGCCCGATCGGCGAGATCACCCCGGCCTATGCCACGCTCGATGAAGCGGAAATCGACCATATTCGGGCGCTGATTCCGGGCCTAAAGCTCATCTACATCCTGCGCAATCCGATCGAGCAGTCGTGGTCGCTGATCAACCGCCGCTACCTTCTCGAACGCTATGGCTCGATCGACAAGATGCCGCCGCATTTGATTTCGGAATACCTGTTCGGACCCGAGGCGCAGCGCCGGACCAACTATGCTGCGATCCTCGACCGGTGGCGGGCAAGGTTCGGGTCGGCGCAGATCTATGTCTCGTTCTATGACGAACTGGTTCGCGATCCGGATCTGTTTCTCAACAATATTCTCGATTTTCTCGCCGTTCCCCACCTGCCGGCCGAAGAGGTCTACCGCGGCCGCAACAATGTGAGCCGCGGCGACCCCATTCCGCCGGACTATCTGGCACGATTGGCCGAGAGCCACCGCGCCAACGTCGTGTCGGCGCACGAAATGTTCGACAACGCCGATACGGCGCGATGGTTGGAGATGACCGAGGTCGCGCTCGAAGCGGGCGCGGATTAATTAGCAAACGGGTCGCGAACCAGGATCGTATCGTCGCGTTCGGGACTAGTCGACAGCAGCGCCACCGGAGCTTCGATCAACTCCTCGATGCGGCGAATGTATTTGATCGCCGTCGCCGGCAGATCGGCCCATGACCGCGCGCCCCGCGTGCTTTCCCGCCAGCCCTCCATTTCCTCGTAGACCGGTTCCAGGTCTCCCTGGACCGCGCCGGCGGCGGGCATGTGATGCAGGGTTTCGCCGCGATGGCGATAGGCGACGCAAACCTTGATGTTGGCAAACCCGTCGAGGACGTCGAGCTTGGTCAACGCGATGCCGTTGATGCCGCCGATCTTCGCCGATTGCCGAACCAGGACGGCGTCGAACCAGCCGCAGCGGCGCTGGCGGCCGGTGACGGTGCCGAATTCGCGCCCGCGTTCACCCAACGTCCGGCCAATCTCGTCCTCCAACTCGGTCGGAAACGGCCCGCTGCCGACCCGCGTCGTATAGGCCTTGGTGATGCCGAGCACGTAGCCGAGGGATCCCGGGCCCATGCCGCTCCCGACCGCGGCCAGGCCGGCGACCGTGTTCGACGAGGTCACGAAGGGATAGGTTCCGTGATCGACATCGAGCAGCGCGCCCTGCGCGCCCTCGAAAAGAATGCGCCGTCCCTCCGAGCGCCAGCGATCGAGCCGCTGCCAAACGCAATCGGCGAAGGGCAGCAATTGCGGCGCGACCTCCGTGAGAGCTTCGATTAGTGGCCCGCGCTCGATTTCATCCTGCCCGATACCGCGCAGGAACGCGTTGTGATGGGCGATCAAGGCATCGACCTTACGGCCGAGGGTTTCGGGGTAGCCGAGGTCGCAAATTCGAATCGCCCGGCGCGCCACCTTATCCTCATAGGCGGGCCCGATACCGCGGCCGGTGGTGCCGATCCGCTCGCTGCCGCGTGCCTCCTCGCGAGCTTTGTCGATGCGGACATGAAGCGGCAGGATCAGCGGGGCGTTTTCGGCGACCTTCAGATTGTCCGGTGAGATCTCGACGCCCTGCCCCCGCAAGGTTTCGATCTCGCCGAGCAGCGCCCAGGGATCGACCACCACGCCGTTGCCGATGATCGACAGCTTACCGGGCCGCACGACCCCCGACGGCAACAGGCTGAGCTTGTAGGTCTGACCGTTAATGACCAGGGTATGGCCGGCATTGTGGCCACCCTGGAAGCGGACCACGACTTCAGCGCGCTCCGAGAGCCAGTCGACGATCTTGCCTTTTCCCTCGTCGCCCCACTGGGAGCCGACCACGACCACGTTCGCCATTGTCCGCTACCCTTCCACCGAAACCGCGGCATTGCCTTGGAAGACATGGCTGCAGCCGAGACGGCGCGCCTCGGCGACCGGTTCGACCTCGGCGTCGAGCCCGGCGACCGTGATCCAGCCTTCGGCCCTTAGCCGGCGGGCGTCTTCACTGGTCGTCCCGACCGGCAGAAAAACGCCGCCCGGCGCGGCGGTCTCCGGACGCGCGCGCATCACCGAGTCCATGAACAGCGAGAATCCTGTCCCTGGCTCGTCGCCCATGCGGTCGTGACCGGCGACGTAGCGTCCGCCGCGCCCCAACTCGCCGCGGACGCCGGCGGCGAAGATCGTGAACGACGACGCGGTGTGGTATTCGAAGCCGCGGTTTTCGACCGGGTCCACGGTCAGCGTGAGATCCGGCGACCGCGCGGCGACGAGACCGACGACCTCGGCCAGCCGATCGGCGTCGCGCCGTGCCGCGTCGGGCAGATCGATCGCCGCCAGCGCCTCGAGCGCGGCTTGGGCGGGTCCGGCCGCATCCAACAACCGGGACAACAGCGGCGCGGCGCTGTTCGCATGCGCCGAAACGGCGGCAACGTCCTTGTGGTCGAGCGCGTCGCGGATCCGCGACAGCTCCTCCGGATCGAGATCGAAGGCGTGAAAGACCGACCGCAGCAGCGACGGCGACCCGACATCGATACTGATGCGATCGATACCCAGAGCGGCCAAGCCTTCGGCGGCCAACGTGATCATCTCGACATCGGCCCTGACGTCCGCCGCCTCGCCCGCGGCACCGATGAGCTCCGCTCCGACCTGGGCGAATTGCCGCTCCGGCCTGAGCTGCGTGCCGCGAACGCGCAGCACGTCACCGGCATAACAGAGGCGCAGCGGGCGCGGCTGCAAGCGGAGCCGGCTGGCCGCGATTCGCGCCACCTGCATGGTCATGTCGGAGCGCAGCCCCATCATGCGCTGCGAGACCGGATCCATGATGCGGAACGTGTCGGCGGCCATATCGGCGTCGGCGTCGCGCAGCAGGTTTTCCTCGAACTCGACCAATGGCGGGCTCACCCGCTGATAGCCGTGGGCGCCGAAGCATGCGATCAGCGAATCGATAAGCACCGCCTCGTGGGCGGCCGCGGGCGGCAATTTGTCGGCCAAGCCCGCCGGCAACAGAGCCATCTCGGATCGATCGGTCATGGCGCGTCCTTCCGAGCTAGGATGTAGAGATTTTACCCGGCCGGCGCAAATGCTTTGCCTAATGGAAACCCCGACGATCGGTCAAGAATCAGAACGAGAGCACGTGCGCCCGGATGACATGGGGAATCCTGTTGACCGCATCGAGGGTGGCCTGGGGTATGGCCTGATCGACCTCGACGAAGGCGATTGCATCGCCGCCTTTGTCGGAACGGCCAAGATGGAACGTGCCGATATTGATGTTGGCGTCGCCAAGGGTCTGGCCGAGGGCGCCGATAAATCCGGGCTCGTCGCGGTTGCGCACGAACAGCATGTTGCTCCCGAGGTTGGCCTCAACGGAGATGCCCTCGACATCGACGACGCGGGGCTTGTCGCCGCCGATCAAGGTCCCGGCGACCGTGCGTTCCCGCATTTCGGTATCGACCGTCAGGCGGATCAGGGTCAGATAGTCGTCGGCCCGATCGCGCTTCTTTTCGACTACTTCGATATTACGCTGTCGCGCCAGGATGGGTGCGTTGACCATGTTCACCGAATCCAACAGCGGGCGCAGAAACCCTTCCAGCACGACCGCCGTCAGCGGCCGTGTGTTGAGCGCTGCGACCTGTCCCGAATACTCGATCGTGATGCCCCTGACGCCGTGCCGGGTGATCTGCCCGGCGAAGCTGCCGAGCTGATCGGCGAGTTTGACGTAGGGGCGCATCCGCGGCGCCTCCTCGGTGCTGACCGACGGCATGTTCAGCGCGTTGACGACGGCGCCGCGGAGTAGAAAATCGGTCACCTGCTTCGCGATCTGCGTCGCGACATTCTCCTGCGCCTCTTCGGTGGAAGCGCCGAGATGTGGCGTAACCACCACATTGTCCATGCCAAACAGCCCATTCTCGGTCGCCGGCTCGTGCTCGAAGACGTCGAGCGCGGCGCCCGCGACGTGGCCGCTTTCAAGCGCCGCCTTGAGATCCGCTTCAACCACCAAACCGCCCCGCGCGCAATTGATCAGGCGGACCCCGCGCTGCATCTTGGCGATCGCGGCGGCATTGATCATATGACGGGTTTGGTCGGTCTCGGGCGCGTGCAGGGTGATGAAATCCGCCTTGGCATAGAGTTCGTCGAGCTCCACCCGCTGCACGCCGAGGTCGGTGGCCCGCGCCGGGGACAGAAACGGGTCGTAAGCCAGCACCCTCATCTTCAGGCCGCGGGCGCGGTCGGCCACGATCGACCCGATATTTCCGCAGCCGATGACGCCAAGGGTCTTGCCGGTGACTTCGACGCCGACGAAGCGAGATTTTTCCCACTTGCCTTGGTGAGTCGATTGATTCGCCTGCGGGATGCTGCGCGCCAATGACAGCATCAAAGCAATCGCGTGTTCGGCCGTCGTGATCGTATTGCCGAACGGCGTGTTCATGACGACGATGCCGCGCTCGGTCGCCGCCGCCAGATCGACGTTGTCGACACCAATCCCGGCGCGGCCGACAACCTTGAGATTTCGTCCGGCTTCCAGGACGTCCGCCGTCACCTTCGTGGCGGAGCGGATGACCAGGCCGTCATAGTCGCCGATTACCGCCTTCAGCGCATCCGGATCGAGGCCGGTCATCACATCGGCTTCAACGCCACCGGTGGCGAAACTGTCGATTGCCCGCTGGCTGAGTTTGTCGGCGATGAGAACCTTGGCCATGGCGATCACGCGGGTTGCGGCGACGTCGCGGCGACCTCGCCATAAGCCCAATCGAGCCACGGCAAAACGGCTTCGAGGTCGGCGGTCTCGACCGTCGCCCCGCCCCACAGCCGGAAACCGGCGGGCGCGTCCCGATAGGCGTTGACATCATAGGCGGCACCGTGCCGTTCCAACAGCGCGCAAATACCCTTCGCCACAGCCTTCTGCGCCGCGGCGCCGTTGCCGCATTGCGCCGCATCGGAAAAGCGCAGACAGATCGAGGTGCAGGAGCGGGTCGCCGCCACGCGGGCCAGAAAATCACACCAATGTGTATCGCCGACCCAGGCCGCGACGGCGGCCAAGTTCGCGCGGGCGCGTTCAACCAGGGCCGGAAGGCCGCCGATCGACTCCGCCCATTTCAGGGCATCGATCAGGTCCTCGACGCACAGCATCGACGGCGTGTTGATTGTCTCTCCCTGGAAGATGCCCTCGATCAGGGCACCATCCTTGGTCAGCCGAAAGATTTTCGGTAGCGGCCACGGCGGCACGTGGGACTGGAGCCGCTCGATGGCGCGGGGGCCGAGCACGATCATGCCGTGCGCCGCTTCGCCGCCAAGAACCTTCTGCCACGAAAACGTCGCCGCATCGAGCCGCTGCCAGGGCAAATCCATGGCGAAAACCGCGGACGTCGCGTCGCAGATCGTCAGTCCGGCACGATTGGGATCGATCCACCCGCCGTCAGGCACGCAAACCCCCGATGTGGTCCCGTTCCAGGTGAACACCACGTCGCGATCGCAATCGACGGCGTCGAGATCGGGGAGGTCGCCGTAATCGGCCTCGAACACCCTGACGTCGTCGAGCCGGAGCTGCGAACGCACGTCGGACACCCATGTCTTGCCGAAACTCTCCCACGCCAGCATGTCGACACCGCGCGGGCCGAGCAGCGACCACAGCGTCATCTCGATGGCGCCGGTGTCCGACGCCGGCACGATGCCGAGCCGGTAATCCGCCGGCAGTCCGAGAATGTCACGGCTGCGCTCGATCACCTCCGCCAATTTGGCCTTGCCCGCGGCGGCACGATGGGAGCGGCCCACGACCGCGCCGCGCAAGGCATCGAGGGACCATCCCGGGCGCTTGGCGCAGGGCCCCGATGAAAATCTGGGATCGCCCGGTTTGACCGAAGGTTTCATGGAATGACGGGTCCAGGGAGCGGCTCACGGTTTGGCGGGCGAAGTTTACGGCGCGTGTTGCACCGCGTCAATCTGAACGGCGTCAATATGGTTAATCCCGCAAGCTCGGTCCGAATTCGATGCTGCAATGCAAAAATCGATGCCCGCCGTCAGACGCCGTAGTACCACGGCACGACGATCGTAAAGATGATCCACGCGAAAATGATCATCGGCGCCCCGGCACGAACGAAATCGTAAAAACGGTAATGCCCGGGACCCATCACCAGCAGGTTGGTTTGATAGCCGACCGGCGAGGCGAACGAGCAATTGGAGGCGAAGACAACGGCGACCGCGAAGGCCACGGGGTTGGCGCCCAAGCCGTGGGCGATGCCGATCGCGATCGGCGTGAACAGCACCGCACAAGCCTTGGTGCTGATGATGTTCGACAGGATCGCGACGGTCAGAAAGAAGGCGGACAGGACGACCACCGGTCCCGAATCGCCGAAGCCGTCGATGAGCAGCATGGCGATATAGTCGGCTCCACCCGTCGCTTGCAGGCTGGTCCCCATGGCGAGTGCCGCACCGATCATGAACACGATCGACGAATCGATGGCGCGGATCGCCTGGCGCATATTGAGGCATCCCGTCGCGACCATCGCCGCGGCACCGCCGAGCGCCGAAATGACGATCGGCAATATGCCGAAGGCGGCGAGGCCAATCGTCACCGCGAAAATAAGTCCGGCGCGGCGGGCATGGGCCGGCGACGGCATATCCTTGGCCGACCATTCGAGGAGCACCATGTCGCGGTTCGCACGCAGGGCGGCGACGTCGTCGGGATGACCCTGGATCAACAACACGTCGCCGGCCTCCAGGCGAATTTCCGTCATGCGCGCCCGAATCATCCGGGCATGGCGCTGAATGCCGAGGACCAGACAGTGATACCGGTAACGAAACCCGATCAATTCGAGATTCTGGCCGATCATGCGCGAACTGGGTGCTACCATGGCCTCGGCCAGGACCTGCTCGGTAACGCGGCGACCGCCTTTCTCCGGACTCGGCGCGACGTCGTCGGCCATCGATTCGCCGCCATAGTCCTGAATCGCTTCGGTCAACACCTTTCGTGTCGCGGCGATCACCACCACATCGCCGGGAATCAAGGAGAAGTCCTCGAACGGCGGCAGGAACGCGTGTTCGCCGCGCTGGACGAGACGAACCGTCATACCCTTGAGCCGGGGGAAGAAGCCGCCGACCGCCTTTTCGCCGGCCAACCTGGAATCCGGCGCGACGACGATCTGGGCGATGAATTGTTTGCCGGCGTCGTCGACAAGCACCCGCGTGAAGGCCTGCCGGTCGGGCAGCAGCCGCGGCGCGACGAGCAGAATATAGACCAAACCGCCGATCGCCATGAGGATGCCGGGAATCGTGAAATCGAAAAAACCGAACGGCTCCTCGCCGATCTCGATCAAGGCGCTCGACACCAGCAAGTTGGTGCTCGAGCCGATCAAGGTGGTCATGCCGCCGAGGATGGCGGCGTAGCTCAGCGGGATCATCAGCCGGCTCGCCGTACGGCCGAGCTGGTCGGCCAAGGCCTGCATGATCGGAATGAAGATCACGACGACCGGGATGTTGTTGAGAAATGCGCTGACCACGACCACGACGACAAGGGCCAACCCGGTTGCCGCCAACGGATGCCCGCGGGTCGTGTTGTAGACCGCCCGGCCGACCTGATCGAGCGCGCCGGTCCGCACGATGCCTTGCCCCATGACGAGCAGGCCGAGCACCGACAGCAGCGCCGGATTGGCGAACCCTTCGAGGAGCCGTTCCGGCCGGAGGCGGTTGACGCCGTCCGGACCGACCATGGGAAAGAAGTGAAAAAATGCCATCAGGACACAAATGATGGCCAGCGAGGTCAGATCGAGCGGGGTCTTTTCGAGCCCGTACATCACCATTGCCAGCACGATGATGGCCAGGGTCACCCACATGTGAAAGGTCGGATCGACGACCGCCATGGCGTCTCTTGTCCCCCGTATGGGTTGGATGGGCGCAGGCCCGCATCCGCGGCGAGTCTATCACAGGACGTGCGCGCTGAGTATTGCCCGAACCCGTGCCGGGCTCGAGGAAATAGGCAATTTCCTTTTATATTTCAGCTATTTATATCAGAACTCGGCGCCTAAAACCGGAGCTCGTAATATTCCAGTTGATCGGCCGGATTGTCGTAATAGGCGGCGACCGGGTGAAAGCCGAGGTCGCGGTAGAGCGCCTTGGCGGCGACCATGGTGTCGACGGTATCCAGCCGCATCGCCTGGTAGCCGGCGCGTCGCGCCCAGTCGATGATGCGGCAGGCCAAGATCCGGCCGAGGCCAACGCCGCGATAGGCGGGGCGGACGTAGAGGCGCTTCATCTCGCAAATACCGTCGCCGATCGGGCGGGCGCCGATACAGCCGGCATAGGCTCGATCGACGGTGGCGAGGAACAGTTCCCCATCGGGTGCCGCGTAGCGTCCCGGCAATGTCGCCACTTCCTCGTCGAAGCCCTGGAAGCAAAGGTCGAAATTGAGCGACTCGGCGTATTCGAGAAAGAGCGATCGGATTTCGGATATTTCCGTGCCTGTGCGGGCCGTGCAAATCCCGATGTCATCGGGCACATCGATTGGTTTTCGACGGCTCATGTCAGCGATTTCCATTCGCCGCGCGTTTGACCAGAATGGTCGAATTTCCGTGAGCGTAGAGCCGGCCTTCACGGTCGGTCACCCGGGCCTCCGCGGTGACGATGCTGCCGCCGGCGTGAATGATCGTGCCCGTGCACCGCACCTCGCCGACCGCTTCCGTCATCGCGCGCACGTAATTGACCTTGAGCTCCAGGGTTGTCCATTTGTCTTGGGCGCCGAGTGTCGCGTAAACGGCGCAGCCCGTCGCGCTGTCGATCAAGCTCGCGGCGACGCCACCGTGAACGGTCCCCAAGGGATTGTAGAGGTGCTCCGCGGGCTCGGTGGCGAAGACGGCGTATCCCGACTCGACTTCGACGAGACGGATTCCGATGATGGCGGCATAGGGCACGTGGGGCAGCGACCCATCGACGACCTTCCGTAGGACGTCCAGTCCGCTGAGCGACGCGTAGGCATCCTGGTTCACCTCATGCGGCACCCAGGCGACCCGATAGATCTGTTCCTCGCCACCCATTCAATCGTGCCTTTCGGGCCGGGATGCGCGCCGATTGCGACCGGCTCCCGCGTTCAATGCGACCGATGCCGGCGTCGCGCGGCGACCCCTATTCCGCGAACAGGACATTGACGCGCCGGTTCTGCCGCCCTTTGTTCTCGATCTTGCCGATCCGGACCGGACCGATCTCTCCGGTCGACCGTACGTGGGTGCCGCCGCAAGGCTGCAGGTCGACCCCGCCGATATCGAGAAGCCGAACCCTGCCGCGACCGCTCGGTGGTTTCACCGACATGGTGCGCACCAGTTCCGGCCGCGCGGCCAAATCTTCGTCGCTGATCCAGCGCACCTCGGCGCCATGATTCTCCTCGATCAAGCGGCTGAGCGCGACGGCAATTGCCTCCTTGTCGAGGCTGGTGTCGGGCAGGTTGAAATCGAGCCGTCCCTTGCCGTCGCCAATCTGACCGCCGGTGACGTCGCCCTCGATGATCGCGCACAACAGGTGCAAACAAGTGTGCATCCGCATCAGCCGATAGCGGCGGTCCCAATCGATCTCGGCAACCACCGCATCGCCCGGAGCCGGCAGGGTAGCGCCCGCCGTCGGGACGTGAACGATATCGCCGGTCCCCTCGCCCTTGCGCGTATCGGTGATCGCGATCTCGCGCCCGTCGGGAAGGCGCAGCACGCCGACGTCGCCCGGCTGCCCGCCGCCCATCGGATAGAAGACGGTTCGGTCGAGCCGTATTCCGGCAGCGTCGGCCGCGGTGACAGTCGCGTCGCACGTTCTGGCGTATGCATCCTCGCGAAAAAGCTCTTCCGTCATGGCGTTCTCCTCGCTCCGGACTCCTGCATATCATGCCGGAGAATAATAAGGCACCGCTGCTGCCGCAGACCCCTCCTGCGCGAATCGAGGGTCAGGCGGCGGCGCCCAAGATTTCCGCATATTGATCGCGGTCGATATTGCCGCCGGAAAGGACGAGGCCGACCTTCCGGCCCCGCATCCGCTCTTGCTCCACCAACAGCGCCGCCAGGGCGCCGGCCCCGGCGCCCTCGGCGACATTGTGGGTGTCGGTGAAATAGTGGCGCATGGCGGCGCCGATCTCGTCCTCGGTGACACGCACGATACGGTCGGCGCGGCGCAGGAGGATGTCGACGACGGCATCGACCGGAACCCGGCACGCCATGCCGAGCGCCATCGTGTCGCAGCTGTTGGTCGCGACCGGTTTGCCTTGCTCGAAAGAGAGCGCGTACATCGGTGCGCGATCGGCGACGACGCCGACGATTTGGGTCTTCGAATCCAGCGCATCGCGCGCCGCGATCATGCCGCAAATCCCCGACCCCATGCCGATCGGCACATAGACCGTGTCGAGGTCGGGGGCGGCGCGAAGGAACTCCAGGCTATAGGTCGCCACCCCGCGCACCAGGAGCGGATTGAAGGAATCGACGAAATGGTACCCGCGCTCCGACGCCAGCTCCTGGGCATATTCGTAGGCGACCTGAAAGTCGTGCCCGTGTTCGATCAACTCGGCGCCGTAGCCGCGCATCGCGGCGTTCTTTTCCGGGCTGTTGCCGAGCGGTGCGACGATGGTCGCGGTCAGTCCGACCCGCGCCGCGGCCAGGGCAACGCTTTGACCGTGATTGCCGGTGGTCGCCGAAATCACCCCCTTAACCGAGGGCCGATTACGACGAACATCGTCCATGTAGACGAGCCCGCCGCGAATCTTGAAAGCGCCCGTCGGGTTGTGATTTTCGTGTTTGACCCAGACTTCGGCCCCGGCCCGCGCCGACAGCAGCGGCCACTCGATTTGCGCCGACGGCTGAACGAAGCGGTGAACCAGATCGGCCGCACTTTCCAGTTCCGCCAGGCTATGTTCCATCGCTCGAATCCTCCTCGCCGGTGCGGCCCCGCCTCAACGGGGTTGCCGTTGCGCGATCGCGACCCCGGCCAGGATCACGATGCCCGAAATGACCAATGTCCAGGTGAGTCGTTCGCCCAATATCGGCACCGCGAAGCCCATGGTAAGGACCGGCTGGGCGAATTGGAACGACCCGATGCGGGCGATGCCGCCGCGCCCGAGGGCCCAGAACCATAACGAATAACCGACGATCGAGGACATCAGTGTGAGATAGGCGATCGCCATCCAGCCATGGGTACCGACCGCCGACCAATCCGTACGCGGCGCCAGCAAAATTAAAGTCGGGATGGTGATCGCCGTCGCCAGCGCAAGCCCCCAGAACGTGGTCGCCCATGTGCCCAGGATCGGCGACAGGCGTCCGCCCGCGACGTAGCCCAGCGCACAGATGATCACGCCGCCGAGAATCAGCAGGTCGCCGCCCAGAGTGCCCTCGCTATCGAGCACCTGGCCGGTGTCCTGGTGGGTGATCAGAATCACCGTGCCGACGCCGGCTATGAACACACCGACCCACCACGTCACCGACGGCGGACGCCAATCGAACAACGCGGCGATCAGTCCGGTAAAGACCGGCAACATGGCCATGATCAGGCCGGCCCGGTTGGCCGAGGTCGCGCCGAGACCGAGGCTCAGCAGCATCGGCCACGCAGCAAAGCTGGCGACGCCCGAGACCACCAGCAGAACCCACTGGTTCCGGTTCGCCGGCAATGGCAGCCGAACGACGCAGGCGATGGCGCCGGCGATGATGCCGGCCAACAACGAGCGCAACACGCCGGCGGTCATCGCATCCATGTGCCCGACCGCAAGCTTGTTGGCGATCGCCGTGCCGCTCCACAGAATCAGCGTCAGAAAAACCGCGCCGAGGACCAGGGCGCGGGGCGGCGCGGCAAGACTCGACACGCTGGTCACAAATTCAACATCCCGTCGAGGTAAGGCGATACGGTCCCGGCAATACGTACCCGCGGGCCGAGGTCGCGACAATGAACTTCGCCGCCGCGGCGAGAAATCTGCTTGGCGACCAGGTCTTTTTTGCCCAATCGAGCGGACCAGTAGGGCGTCAAGACGCAATGCGCCGATCCGGTCACCGGGTCCTCCGGAATGCCCGCCTTGGGCGCGAAGAAACGCGATACGAAATCGACGCCCGAGCCCGGATCGCCGGGCGCCGACGCGATAATCGCTTCGCAATTCAAGGCCGCGATGCGGTCGATATCGGGCGTCAGTGCGCGAATGTCGTCGGCATCATCGAAGATCGCCAAGCCGTACATGGCGTTCAGAACCTCACGCGGAGCGGCACCGAGAGCGCCCGCAACGTCGCCGAGGTCCGAGTCCGGAATCGGCGGCGACGACGGAAGATCCATCGCCAGCAGTCCATTTTCGCGGGTCACCGAAAGGGGCCCGCTGCGGGTGAAGAATTCGATCGCTTCGGCGTCCGGATCGATCCTGTCGAACACGATGTGCGCGGCGCCCAAGGTCGCATGGCCGCAGAGGTCGACCTCGATCGCCGGCGTGAACCAGCGCAAATCGAAGGCGACGGAGTCGCCCTCGTTGCGGCGCACGATGAACGCCGTCTCGGACAAATTGTTCTCGGCGGCGATCGACTGCATCACCTCGTCGGGCAGCCAACGATCCAGGGGACAGATCGCGGCCGGGTTCCCGCCGAAGACCGCGGCCGAGAACGCGTCGACCTGATAGATGGGGATTCTCATGCTGGACCTCCTCGCAGGGTGAATTCCGCTATCCCGATAGCCGCCATGTTCCACCGACCGGGCCGCTCAAGCCGAGACAATTTTCGAATGACCGGCAAATTGTCGTAAATCTCAGCCATGCAGGCGAAATTGTATCGATAATCTCACCTAAATCGGCGAGATTTCCAAGTCAATGTAATAATTGTACCCATGACAATCTTTCCAAAAGATATCGCCGGAAGCCTAGGCCCGCGCTATCTCGCGATCGCCGACGTGATTGCCGCCAAGATCGGCGCCGGCGCCCTGACCCCCGGTGAACGCTTGCCGACGCATCGCGACCTGGCGTGGCGGGTCGGCGTGACGGTCGGCACGGTGACCCGCGCCTACGCCGAACTCGAGCGCCGCGGTCTGACCGTCGGCGAGATCGGCCGCGGTACCTTCGTTCGCGGGCCGCGGCCCGAAGACCTGGCGCCGCAGACCGCGGCACAAGAACACAGCATTGTCGATCTCAGCCTCAACTACCCGCCCAAGGGACCCGACGGCGGCGATGTCGCCGCCGTCCTCCGCGCGCTTGCCGCCGATCCCAAGGTCGCGTCGGTGCTCGATTATCAACCCCATCTCGGCCGCGACGAGCATCGCGCCGCCGGCGCGCGGTGGATTGCCCGCAGCGGCCTGCATGTCGGCGCCGAGCAAGTGGCAATCACCTCGGGGGGGCAGCATGGCATCACCGTGGCCCTTGCCGCCGCCGTGCCGGCCGGCGACCGCATTGCCGCCGAGGCGTTTACCCATCCCGGTTTTCTGGCCTCGGCGCGGATGCTCGGGCACAAGGTGGAGCCGATCGCGCTCGATGCGAACGGCATGATCCCCGAAGCGGTCGAGGAGGCCTGTCGCAGCGGCATCAAAGCGCTGTATTGCATTCCGACCCTGCAGAACCCGACCACTACGGTCCTGCCGGCGGAGCGCCGGGCGGCCGTTGTCGAGATCGCCGCGCGTCACGGCGTTGTCGTCATCGAGGACGATCTATTCGCCTATTTCCACCCCGATGGGCCGCCGCCGCTCGCCAGTTTGGCGCCAGACCAGGTGATCTATGTCACCAGTGTTTCGAAAACGGTCGCCGCCGGACTACGGACCGGCTATGTCGTCGCCCCGGCGCGGCTGCGCGACAACGTCGCATCGGCCATCCGTGCGACCTGCTGGATGGCCGCGCCGCTGCCGGCGGAGATCGCCTCGCGCTGGATCGGCGACGGTACGGCGGCGCGCATATTGGCTGGATTGCGCCAGGAAGCGGCGGCGCGACTAGACCTGGGACGCAAGCTCCTGGCCGATTATCGGGTCGCCGCCGAGGCCGGTGCCCTGCACCTTTGGCTCACCCTGCCCGGTGGCTGGAACGCGATCGAATTCACTGCCGCGGCACGGCGCCACGGTGTCGCGGTCGCCCCCGACGCGGCGTTTCGGGTCGGCCGGCCCGACGAAAATCAGGCCATCCGTATTTGCCTCGGCCCACCGGCGACGCGCGCCGCGCTCGAAACCGGCCTGCGACGGCTCGCCGAATTGCTCGGGTCCGGGCCTCCGGCGGAGCGCTCGATCGTGTAGCGATACTGAGATTTCGGCGACGCCTCGCGGCCGGAACGAACCGGCGCTGACTACGCCTTGACCGTGTGGCCGTGATCGAGGGGACCGTGCCCGCCACCGTAACCGGGCGCGTTGCGGATCGCCTCGGCGACATAGGCCCGCGCGCGTATTACCGAGTCCCGCAGGTCCAGCGCCTGGGCCAGACCGGTGGCTATGGCCGACGCCAACGTGCAACCGGTGCCGTGGGTATGCCGGGTGTCGATGCGCGGTCCCTCGAACCTCTCGATCCCATCCGCAGTGGCCAGCACGTCGACAATACGGTCGCCGGCAAGATGTCCGCCCTTGAGCAGCACGGCCCGTGGCCCGAGCGCCAGGAGATCCTCGGCCGCCGTCGGCAACACGTCGACGGTTTCGATCGTACGGCCGAGCAACACCCCCGCTTCCGGAAGATTGGGCGTGATGATCGCGGCCTCCGGAATCAGCCGGGTCGTGAGAGCCGCCACCGCCGACGGCTCGAGCAGCGGCGCGCCACCCTTGGCGACCATCACCGGGTCGACGACGCGCGGCACCGCTGAGTTGGATGCGTCGATTACGTCGGCTACCGCCTCGATCACCTCGCTGCTATGCAGCATCCCGGTCTTGATCGCGTCGGCGCCGATGTCCTCGAGCACCAACTCCATCTGCTTGGCAATGAAGGCGGGCGGCACCGCGTGGACGCCGAAGACGCCCAAGGTGTTCTGTGCGGTCAGGGCGGTGATCGCGGTCGCCGCATAGCCGCCCAGCGCGGTGACGGTTTTTATGTCGGCCTGGATTCCGGCACCGCCGCCGGAATCGGACCCGGCGATTATAAGAACCCGCCCGTCCACAACCTAACGAGTGCTTATCGCGGCTTCGGCGATGGCGTTCGCGATATCGTCGATCACGCCGGTCACGATCTCCGCGTCCTCACCTTCCGCCATCACGCGGATGATGGGTTCGGTGCCCGATTGGCGAACGACAAGCCGGCCGCGGTCGCCAAGCTGCGCCGTCGCCGCCGCGATCCGATCCTTCACTCGGCTGTCGGCGAGCGAGTCCCGACCGGCATCCGGAACACTGCGCAGGAACTGCGGCAACGGATCGAAGACATGCGCGACATCACTGACCGGGTTTTCCCCTTTGACCAGAACGGCCAGGACCTGCAGCGCGGCGATCAGCCCGTCCCCGGTCGTCGCGTAGTCGCTGAGGATGAGGTGGCCGGATTGTTCGCCGCCGATGTTGTAGCCCCCGGCGCGCATATGCTCGACCACGTACCGGTCGCCGACCTGGGTGCGTTCGAGCCGCAGCCCCAAGCCTTGCAGGAAGCGTTCGAGACCGAGGTTCGACATCACAGTGGCGACCAAGCCACCGCCCCGTATGCGTTCCATCTGCTGCCAATAGCGGGCGATCAGGGCCATCATCTGATCGCCGTTTATGGGCGCGCCATGCTCATCGACCAACGCCAGGCGGTCGGCGTCGCCATCGAGTGCGATGCCGAGATCGGCGCCATGGGTAATGACCTGCTCCCGCAGGTGCGTGGTGTCGGTTGCCCCGCAGCGATCGTTGATATTGAGCCCATCCGGAGACACCGCCATGGGAATGACATCGGCGCCCAGTTCCCAGAGGACGGTCGGCGCCACCCGATAGGCCGCGCCGTTGGCGCAATCGATGACGATCTTGAGGCCATCGAGGCGAAGTTCGCGGGGGAATGTATTCTTGACGAACTCGATATAGCGTCCCGGCGCATCGTCGAGACGGCGGGCGCGACCGAGGTCTTTGGCGACCGCGGCGTCCTCGTCGACGCCGTTGTCCATCAGACGCTCGATTTCGATTTCCACCGAATCCGAAAGCTTGAAACCATCGGGCCCGAAAAGCTTGATCCCATTGTCCTGGTAGGGATTGTGCGAGGCGGAGATCACGACGCCCAAATCCGCGCGCAGCGACCGGGTCAGCATCGCCACCGCCGGCGTCGGCATGGGACCGACGAGGACGACATCCATGCCCATGGCGACGAACCCCGAAGTCAATGCCGGTTCGATCATATAACCCGAAAGCCGCGTGTCCTTGCCGATGACGACGCGGTGCCGATGGTCGCCGCGGCGAAAATAACGCCCCGCCGCCATGGCAAGGCGCAGCATCGTCGCCGCGGTCATCGGCTCGGTATTGGCGGCGGCGCGGATACCATCCGTGCCGAACAGTTTACGGCTCATTCTTCTGAATCAAGTTAGAGAAACAATGTCTTATACCAAAGATTCGTTACTTTTCAATTTCCAGCGTCGCTTCTCGGCCGGCTTTACGCCGTGGTGGCGATGGCGGCCTGAATTTCCAACGCCTGGATCGTCTCGCCAACATCGTGAACGCGAAGAATCTGGACGCCGAGATCGGCCGCCGCGAGCACCGCGGCCAGCGTCCCGGAGCCGCGGGATTTCGGCGCTATGCCACTGTTCGCCGGTCCGATCTTCAACTTGCGCGAGACGCCTAGCGCGATCGGGCAGCCGAGGCCGTGGAACAAGCCGATATGGCGAAGAATCTCCAGATTGTGCTGCATGGTCTTGCCGAAGCCGATACCGGGATCGACGGCGAGGCGCGTCCTCGGGATCCCGGCCTCGAGACATGCCGCGACGCGACCGGCCAGCGCGTCATAGACGTCGAGCGGCGCACAGGCGTAGGCGGGATTGTTCTGCATGGTCGCGGGGGTGCCACGCATATGCATCAGGATCACGCCGGCGTCGCTGTCCGCCGCCAGCGCCAGGCTGTCCCGATCCTGAGTCAGGGCGGAGACGTCATTGATGATCCGCGCCCCGGCGGAAAGGGCGGCCGCCATGACGGCGGCATGGCGGGTATCGATCGACACCGTCGCGCCGGCGTCGGCCAGGGCCCGTACCACGGCTTCGGTGCGCTCGATTTCTTCCGCCGGGTCGATTTCCCGCGCGCCGGGCCGGGTCGATTCGCCGCCAACATCGATGATGCCGGCGCCCGCCTCGACCATGGCCAAACCGGCCTCGATCGCGCGCTCGAAATCCCAATTATCGCCGCCGTCGGAAAAACTGTCGGGTGTAACGTTCAACACGCCCATGAGGACGGGGCGATCCAGCGGCACATCGGCAAAAGGCGGCCGCACGGCGACCAAGCGATCGAGAAGCGGGCGAAGGTCTCTATCGGCCTCTTCCGCGGCGGCTATATCGGAGATCGGAAAAACACTTTCGACGACGGCGCCGTCCTCGCCGCGCCGGAATTGGCGGCAGGCGATGAAGCGCCGCGGGCCGCCCAGAAACGGCTCTCCCGCCAAGCCCGTCACGCTCGGATCAACCAGTCCAATCGGTTCCAGATAGATGCGATCCGCCATCGCGGGCCGTCGTGAAGGTGAGCAGATGGGGTCTGCGTCAGGTTCCGGGCTGCGGCTCCGGCTCCATGCCGCCGGCGTCTTCGGACCCCGGATTACGCTTGGCACCGGTCGTCGGCACCGACGCACGCTTGCCGCTTGTCCGTGGCTGATCGTCGTCCGCGTCCGGCCGCTGGACCGGCTCGCCCTTCATCAGCGCCTTGATGTCGTCGGCGCTCAGGGTCTCGTATTCCAACAGGCCCTTGGCCACGAGGTGGAGATCGTCCATGTGATCGCCGAGCACCTTGCGCGCATGCGCCTCGCCCTCCTCGATCAGACGCCGCACCTCTTCATCGATAATCTTGGCCGTGGCATCGGACACGTTCTTGCGTTGCGTCACCGAATGGCCGAGGAAGATTTCCTCCTCGTTATCGCTATAGCGCAGCGGCCCGAGGATCTCGCTCATGCCCCATTCGGTTACCATGCGGCGCGCCAATCCGGTCGCCTGCTGAATATCGTTGCCGGCACCGGTCGTGATGTTCTCGGGACCGTAGATCAACTCTTCGGCGACCCGGCCGCCAAATGCCATGGCGATCTTGGCCTCGAGCTCGCGCTTCGACAGCGCGTACTTGTCCCGCTCCGGCAGCGACATGGTGACGCCAAGCGCCCGTCCGCGCGGAATGATCGTCACCTTGTGTAGCGGATCGTGGCTCGGCGTGTATACCGCGACCAGGGCATGACCGGCCTCGTGGTACGCGGTCATTTCCTTCTCATGTTCGGTCATGACCATGGAGCGGCGTTCGGCACCCATCAGCACCTTGTCCTTGGCCTCTTCCATCTCATCCATGGTCACCATGCGCTTGCTCTTGCGGGCCGCGAGCAAAGCCGCTTCATTGACCAGGTTGGCCAGATCGGCGCCCGAGAATCCGGGCGTGCCGCGGGCGATGATCTTAGGGTCGACATTGGGCCCGACCTCGACCTTTTTCAGGTGAACCTTGAGGATCTTCTCGCGGCCGAGCACATCCGGGTTGGGCACCACGACCTGACGGTCGAAGCGACCCGGCCGCAGCAGCGCGGGATCGAGCACATCGGGCCGGTTGGTGGCGGCGATCAGGATCACCCCCTCATTGGCCTCGAACCCGTCCATCTCGACCAGCAGCTGGTTCAGGGTTTGCTCGCGCTCGTCGTTGCCGCCGCCGAGGCCGGCGCCACGGTGGCGGCCGACAGCGTCGATCTCATCGATGAAGATGATGCAGGGCGCGTTCTTCTTGCCTTGCTCGAACATGTCGCGGACGCGGCTGGCGCCGACGCCGACGAACATCTCGACGAAATCGGACCCCGAAATGGTGAAGAACGGAACATTCGCCTCGCCGGCGATGGCTCGCGCAAGCAGCGTCTTGCCGGTGCCCGGAGGGCCGACCAACAAGACCCCCTTCGGGATCTGGCCGCCGAGGCGTTGGAATTTTTGCGGATCGCGCAGGAACTCGACGATCTCTTCGACTTCCTGTTTCGCTTCGTCGATGCCGGCCACGTCGGCGAACGTGATCCGGCCGACCTTTTCGGTCAGCAGCCGGGCGCGCGACTTGCCGAACCCCATCGCGCGGCCGCCGCCGGACTGCATCTGGCGCATGAAGAAAATCCACACACCGATGAGCAGCAGCATCGGGAACCAGGAAACCAGCACGCCGAGCAACGGATGCATGCCGTCATCTTCCGGCGAGACCGTGATGCGGACACCGGACCCTTCCAGTTTCTCGACCAGGTTGGGATCGTTGGGCGTGTAGGTCTTGAAATCACTGCCGTCGGTCAGTGTGCCGGTGAGCATGTCGCCCTGCAGCGTGACCTCCTTGACCTGGCGCTTGTCGACCTCGGCGAGGAAATCGGAATAGGCCAACTGGGTCGGCGTCTGCCGGCTGGTCGAGCCTTGGAATAGATTGAACAAGGCAATCAGAAGAAGGCCGATAACCAGCCACAGCGCAAGGTTCTTGCCGAAATTGTTCACCTATTCAATCCCTCGCTTGGTCAGGCACGGCTACAGACCCCGTCCCTTTCCACAGGACCCGGGTGGCCGGTTAACTAGAAATGGGGCGTTCTCCCCAAAGCGCAACCGAAAATCGGGCCGCCGATAACGGCCTCATAGGCTCGTAATCGATCTTGCTTAACAAGAGCTTACCAAGTTCCGACCCGTGCCGTCCATAACCGAGGTGGGGCACCGCGACAACGCCCCCCGCGTCGAATATCGCCGGCAACGACGGAATTGCAGGATTGGGGATCGCGTTGGGGCGCAAATCGGGCCGATCAGCGACGGCCTGCGTCCACCCCTTGACGCCCAACCGCCGCAGCTTGGTACCCCGGACCCGGGTGCCGAGATCGGGGGTCAATTTCAAGCGATAGCGCCGGTCCCAGACCACCTCGCCGCGCCCGCCAAGCTCGATTTCTTCCTTCGCCGCGGCCGGCTCGCGGCAAATCAGAAGGCTTGAACGGGTTGGCACCAACCGGCACCCGCCAAGGGTTCGGGGACGCCCGACCCGGCCCATGGCCAGATCGTGATAGAGCGCCGATACGTTGTCCGCTCGCGGCCCGTACGACGTGGCGCCGATCGTCGTCAGGGTCCGGACCAGTGCGCGGCGTCCGATTTCGCTCGGTGCAGCGGTGAATACGCCTCGGTCGAGGTTCGCGTAGCCGGCCGCGTGAATCGAGATTGCGCGGGCCATGAGGGAGGTCGTCAGCTCCTCCAGCAATGCCCGGGCATCGGCCATCCGCCGGCAGGTCTCGGCCAATCTTCGTGCGGTCATGCCAAGCCCATCGAGGCGATCCCGCTCGGCGCGGACGCGCACGCGGTGATAACTATGATCCTGGTTCGACGGATCCTCGATCCAATCCTGACTGCGGTCTTGCAGCACAGCCATGAGGTCGGATTTCGTCACCCCGAGAAGCGGCCTCAAGAGCCGCGTGTGCGGCAGCGCCGAAACCGGCGCCATCGCCGCCAGTCCGTCGACGCCGCTACCGCGCGCCAACCGCATCAAGAAAGTTTCGGCTTGGTCTTCGAGGTGGTGGGCAAGCAACAGGTGAAACACGCCGTTGCGCGCGCACCATTCCGAGAGCAGACGATAACGCGCCGAACGCGCCGCCGCCTGAATTCCCGAGCCCGGGCTATCGGATGTCCAGGACAGGATCTTGTGGGGGATTCCCCGCGGCGACAACCAAGCCCCGACCTGTCTTGCCTCGCCAAGGGATTCGGGCCTGAGACGATGGTCAACGGTGAGGGCGACAACACCGCCGCCGCGCCGCCGCGCCCATTGGTCGGCCAGCAAACAAAGCGCGACGCTGTCAACGCCCCCCGAAACCGCCACCGCGAGCCGCGGCCTGGGCTCGAACGGCCCGACCGCCGCCATCAAGCGGCCGAACTTCGTCGACGACAGCCCGTGGTCTGGTTTGCGCGGTCCCCGCCGGGGTTCCAATCAGCCGCAACCGAGCCGTTGCCGCTCGGTCCTCGCATACTGCTGGACATTGCCCGGGGCATCGGGAAAACGGCGGTCGAGTTCGTCAAGCGACGCGCAGGCCTCCCTGTTCTTGCCGAGGCGGCCGAGAGACATGCCGAGTTTGAGGAGATTCGCCGCCGCCTTGGGCCCGGTCGGGTAATTCTTGTACCCCTCCGCGAATTGGACCGCGGCCTGATGGTAATTCTCACGAACATAAAAGGTCTCGGCCAGCCAATATTGGGCATTTCCCGCCAATGGATCGCTTGGGTATGTGGCGAGAAAAGATCCGAAGGCGCGCTCGGCACCGCCATAATCGGCTTGTTGGAGCAAGGCATAGGCGTTGTTGTAGTCTTCCGCCGGCGCTCCTTGCGGAAGGACGGTGGCGCTTCCGCCGCTGGCCGGCGGGGTCACCGTCAGCGTCGGCGCGGCCGTTACCGTGGTCGAGTTGGCGGGATTGTTCGGGGCAGCGCCCAAGGTCACACCTTGCGGCGTGACGATCTGGGGCGGGGCCGCGGACGGTTCGGGGATCACCGCCCGCGCGGTGGGCGCCGGCAGCGCCGCGTCGGCAGCGAGGTTTTCGTTCGAGCTTCCACCCGTCCCCGGCTGTAAGCGCATTTCGAGATCGGCCTGGTTCCGTTCGAACTGTCCCTCCAAGCGGCGCACATTGAAGCTCAACTCCTCGATCATGCCGGTGAGCGCACGGACTTCCTGTTCGAGCTGCTGAAGCCTGATTTCAAACTGAGCCGCGGCGGCCGGCGACAGGGGCTGACCGGTCTGGGCGGACAGCGGACCGGTAACAAGGCACGCCGCCACGGCCAACACCGCTGCGGCCACATTGCGGCGCGCCGACAATCCAATCATCGCTTTATCTTCGCCTCCGGGTCTTTCCATGCCGCCATTCGACAGACACCAGCGTGCGCAATTTTTTCGGCAAAACTAAGGCGCACGGAAAACCGGGATAACCGCCACCGGATAGCCCGCCATCGCTCTCAGGGCCGGTTTGGCAGGCCCCGCATTCGCGCTATTGTACGACGATGACCGCCCGCCGGTTCTGGGCCCAGGCGTAGTCGTTCGATCCGACCACCGCCGGGCGTTCCTTGCCATAGCTGACGACCGATATGCGGCCGGGCTGGACGCCCAGGGCGACAAGATAGTTGCGCGCGCTGTCGGCGCGGCGTTCGCCCAGCGCCAAATTGTACTCGCGCGTTCCGCGCTCGTCGGCGTGACCTTCGACAACCACCGTAACGGCAGGATTTCCCTGCATCCACTTCGCCCAACCCTGAATCGCCTGCTGGGCTTGTGGGGTCAGGTTGTAACGATTGAATTCGAAGAAGACCCGGTCGCCGATTTGCTCGAGTTGCTCCTGGGCCGTGAGATCGGAGGCCGAGGTCGATCCGGAGCCGGATGAACCCGATTCGGTGGAAACCACGTCGGGGTCTGCCATTTCATCGTCGCTGGCACAGGCGGTCAACAGAAGGACAACTGCGAAAACACTGATCAGTTCCTTAAAGCGCATGGGTGGCCCCTTTCCAGTCGAAGGCATGAAATCAAGCGGCTTGAACATTTACGAGCATGACCACCGCCGCCTCGTATGGTCACAAACCGATTCCCGGGTCCCGTGATTCGGAGTGTGTAAAAATGCCATATATTCCAATAGCTAACGCCTGGGAACTATAGATTGGCCGAGTCACGGAATCAAGGGCGACCATGCCGGGTCGGAAGCGTCGAGCGGGGTCTCCGCCACGCGCTCGTTATATCCCGTCAAATCGATGGAATAGAGCCTGCTGCCGCCACCGCCGCCGTCGCTGTTCGAAGGTTGCTGTCGAAAAAACATCAAAACCCGCCCATTGGGCGCCCAAGTCGGTGATTCAACGAGGAAATCTTCGGCCAACAGCCGTTCCCCGGTGCCGTCGGGCCGGATGATTCCGATAAAGAATCGGCCCTGCTGAAGCTTCGTGAATGCGATCAGATCGCCGCGCGGCGACCACACCGGTGTCAAGTATTGGCCCTTGCCGAAGCTGATCCGTTTCACGTTGTTGCCGTCGCGATCCATTATATAAATCTGCGGGCTGCCGCCGCGGTCCGAGTTGAAGGTGACCTGGGATCCGTCGGGCGAATAGGACGGCGAGGTGTCGATCGCCGGGTTGTTGGTCAAACGCCGCACCTGGCGGGTGCGCAGATCCATCGTGTAGATCTCGCTGTTGCCGCCGCTTGCCATGCTCATGATGACCCGATTGCCGTCGGGCGAAAAGCGCGGCGCGAACGTCATGCCGGGAAAATCGCCGAGCACCTCTTGCTGGCCGGTGTCGATATTGAACAGGTACACCCGAGGCCGGTTGTTGATATACGACATATAGGTGATTTCTTGGGTCGTCGGCGAAAAACGCGGCGTCAGGACGAGATTGCGGCCGTTCGTCAGGTAGCGGTGGTTGGCGCCGTCTTGGTCCATGATGGCCAGCTTTTTGACGCGCGCGTCCTGGGGTCCCGATTCCGCGACATAGACGATGCGGGTGTCGAAATACCCTTCCTCCCCGGTCAGGCGCTGATAGATTTCGTCGGCGATGATGTGCGACACCCGGCGCCAGTTTTCGGGCGGCGTCTCGAACGCCTTGCCGACCAGTTGCTGTCCGGCGAACACGTCCCACAGACGAAACTCGACGCGCAGGCGGCCGTCGACCAAAAGCCGCACGCCTCCGGACACCAGGGCCTGGGCGTTGATCAGCCGCCAGTCGGCGAAACGCGGCTGCACCGAGGCCGATACGATTTTCTGAATGAACGCCGATTCGGGCAACATCCTGAATAGGCCCGATCGCTCCAAGTCGCTGGATATGACCGATGAGATGTCTGCGCCGATGCGGGCCGCTTCCTCGACATCGCCGTGAAACGCGACGATGGCAATCGGCAGCGGCTCGACATTGCCGCGGGTTATGTCGATGCGCAGCTCGGCCCGCCCGTCCTGCGGCAGGATTAAGAACAACAAGGCGGCAAGAACCGCCAACCATCGTGAGGAGGGCACGGCCATTTTCATCGTCAAAGCATATCCCTGGGATTGAAGTTCAGAGTGAAGTTTCTCCAAGTGTTGTACTTATTCGGCGGCAACTTCAAGGGATTGCACATCGGATTGAGAACAGCCCGCATCGCGCTGTCCACGGCCGCCCGGTAAAATGCATCGGTCTGGTAGCGATTGCTACCGTCGATCAGGCGGACCTGGCGCACGCTGCCGTCGGGGTTCATATCGAGGTTCAACTCGACCACCAGATTTTTGGCGTCACGCGCGCCAACCGGGACATTCCAGCACAGTTCGATCTGATGGCGAATAGCGTCGAGTTCGCTAAGCGTCAACCGCTCGCTGAATGCCGAGGCCGTCTGGGGCGCCGCGCGTTGCTGCTCTGATTCCGGTTCCGCGACGGATCGCAGTACGGAATCGAAATCGGTGTTCTTGCGCTCCTTCTTCTTCCTAACCGCCAATTCGGGCTTCAATCTGGGTGTCGTTTGCGGCGGCTTTATGTCCTCTTTCTTTTCGGTCACTTCTTTCTTCGGCGCCGGCTCGGGCTCGGGCGGCTTCTCTGGCGGTGGCGGCGGGACCTCCGCTTCCACCGGCGGCGGCTCGGGAACCGGCTCCGGTGCCGCGATTTCAGGCGGCTCCGGCGGCGGCAGCGCCGCCTGTTCCTGGGGCTCGGGCTCCGCCTTCGGCGGCGACGGATCGGGATCTATGCTGGGCGCCGCGGTCTCCTCGTCGATGGTGACCACCTCGACCGTAATGGCGCGAACGACCAGCGGCTCGTCGCTAAACAATGAGGGCAGCCCGACCAGGGCGAGCACGAATACCGTCAGGTGCAAGATCGCCGAATATATGGCCGCGCGACCCATCTCCTCGTGATCCGTCCGCCTATTGCGTTTCGTCGGGCTTCGGCGTCTCGGCGACCAGGGCCACCTTGTTGAAGCCGGCGGCCGCCAGCCGTCCCATCAAACCCATCACCTCGCCGTAAGGCAGACCCTGATCGCCGCGCACATAGATGCGGGTGTCGGGACTGGTTTCGGTGATCGCCGCGAGCCGCGACACCAGATTGTCGATCTCGACCGGCGTCTCCTGGATGTAAACGCGACGCTCGATATCCATGGTCACCACCAGCGGCTCTTCCGGTTCGTTGATCGGCGCCGCTTCGTTCTTGGGCAGATCGACGGGCACCCCGACTGTCAGCAGCGGTGCGGTGACCATAAAGATGATGAGCAGGACGAGCATGACGTCGACGAACGGCGTCACGTTGATCTCGCTCATCGGCCGGTAGGTGCGCCGCTTATAGACCCTGACGCCGCTCCGGGGTCCGTCGCCACCGAGCGATACACTCATCAGACGCTGCGCTCCTCGAGTTGGCGACCCAATATGGCGGCGAACTCGCCGGCGAAGGTTTCGAGCCGGCTGGCATAGCGGCTGAGATCATTGTTTATCTTGTTGAACGCGATCACCGCCGGGATCGCCGCCACCAACCCTAGCGCGGTGGCAAACAACGCCTCCGCGATCCCCGGCGCGACCACCGCCAGGCTGGTGTTCTTTTGCAGCGCGATCGCTTGGAAACTGTTCATGATCCCCCACACCGTCCCGAACAAGCCGATGAACGGCGCGGTGGCGCCGACCGAGGCGAGAAACGTCATGTGCCGTTCGAGCTTGTCCATCTCCCGGCTCATCGTTGCCTGCATGGCCCGATCGATGCGCTGCTGGATTCCGATTCGCTTGGTCTCGGTCAGCGTCAGGCCCCGCTGCGACGACCGTTCCAACTCGCGCATCGCCGCCGTGAACATGGCTGCCATCGGATCGACCGCTTGGCCGGCGAGGCGCTGATAGAGCTCGTCGAGCGGATTGCCGGACCAGAATGTATCCTCAAATTGGGCGGTTTTGCGGCCGATGCGCCGTACCTTCGTTAGCTTTTCGAAGATAATCGCCCAGCACCAGAATGATGCGACCAGCAGCACAACCAATACGGCCTTCACGACAAGATCGGCGCGAAGGAACAGACCCCACATAGAGAGATCGGTCGGCGCGCTGCCAGCTAGATTTACGGTTTCGATGACGGTCTGTTCCATATCCTCTCAATTCCGCGATGTTCCGGTTTCCCATGCAACGAAACGCTGCCGCACCTCGGCCGGGATGCGTACGGCACGGCTGTCGGCATTGGTGCAAGCGAGCAGGACCCGGAGGCGGACGAGGCGTGTATCGCCGCGCCAAATGTCCTGCTGCAAATCGATCGAGGCGCCCCCCAACCCGTTCAACGTCGTCCGCACCTCGATGAGTTCGTCAAGATGGGCCGGCGACAGGCAGTGCATATCGCATTTGCTGACGACAAACGCGATACCAAATCGACGGCGCAGCGCGCCGTGGTCGTCACCGAATGCGCGGATGAGTTCGGTCCGGGCGCGTTCGGCAAATTTCAGGTAGTTGCTGTGATAGACGATGGTCGCCGCGTCGGTGTCTTCGTAATAGACCCGAACGGGAAATACGAAAATACCGGCCGAGACCGTGCCAGTCATCGCGGTCACCTTACCCGTCCTCCGTATCGGGCTCGGAACCGAGCAAGACCAACTGATCGGGCCGTTCGGTGGGTGGTGAAAGGCCGAGATGGCGATAGCCGGCGTCGCTGAGCAGGCGCCCGCGCGGGGTCCGCTGCAACAAGCCCTGCTGCAGCAGATAGGGTTCGATGACATCCTCGAGCATGTCGCGCTGCTCGGACAGGGCGGCGGCCAGCGTTTCGACGCCGACCGGTCCGCCGCCATGGTTTTCCGCCAGGCAGGCCAGGTAGCGGCGATCCATGGCATCGAGGCCGAGGGCGTCGACTTCGAGGCGGGTCAGCGCCGCATCGGCGGTCGCGGCATCGACCGTAGCGACATCCCCGACCGAGGCAAAATCGCGCACCCGGCGCAGCAGGCGGCCGGCGACCCGGGGCGTGCCCCGCGACCGCCGGGCGATCTCGGCGGCGCCGTCCGGCAGCAGGTCGAATTGCAGCAATCGCGCACCGCGGCGCACGATCTGCTCGAGTTCCTCGGCACTATAGAACGATAGCCGCATGGGAATGCCGAACCGTTCCCGCAGAGGCGAGGTGATCAGTCCCGACCGCGTGGTCGCGCCGACCAACGTAAACGGCGGAAGATCGATCCGGATCGATCGCGCCGCCGGACCTTCGCCGATGATCAAGTCGAGCTGAAAATCCTCCATCGCCGGATAGAGGATTTCCTCGACCGCCGGATTGAGGCGGTGAATCTCGTCGATGAACAGCACGTCGCGCGGCTGCAGATTGGTGAGCAACGCCGCCAAATCGCCGGCGCGCGCGATGACCGGCCCCGACGTGGCGCGGAATCCGACACCGAGTTCACGGGCTACGATTTGAGCCAGTGTCGTTTTCCCGAGGCCGGGCGGGCCGTGGAACAGCGCGTGATCGAGCGGCTCGCCGCGTCGCCGGGCGGCGGAAATGAACACGGCCAGGTTCTGGCGCAGCTTCTCCTGTCCGACGAAGGCATCCAAGGTGAGCGGTCGCAATGAGGTCTCGCCAAGATCGTCATTGTCGAACTCGGCGGCGATGACGCGGTCGTCGGTCATGCGCCAAGCTCCTTCAATCCCGCTTTGACCAAGTCCTCGGTCGCCGCCTGCTGGCCGAGCTCGCGACGGGCGTGGGCGACGGCGCCATGGGCCTCGGTACGGCGATAACCGAGATTGACCAGCACCGAGACCGCGTCGGCCGCAGCCGGCTCGTCGCCGGCTTCGATCGGGCCGAGCCCGGCCGCCGGACCAAGAGCGAGATCGCCGATCTTGTCCTTCAATTCGCTCGCGATACGCTGCGCCAGTTTCGGTCCGACCCCGCTGGCGCGACTGATCGTCGCCTTGTCCTGGGCGGCGATCGCCTGCGCGAGCTCTTCGGGCGAGAGGATGCCAAGGACCGCCATCGCATGGCGGGCGCCGACGCCTTGCACGGTGATCAGCAAACGAAACCATTGCCGCTCGCCGTCGTCGCCGAATCCGTAGAGATTAATGTGGTCCTCGCGTACGTGGGTCTCGATGTGGAGCACGGCGACCTCGCCCTGCATCGGCAGCCGGTCCAGTGTTCGTGCCGAGCAGAAGACCAGGTAACCGACCCCATTGACGTCGATGACCGTCCGATCGTCGGCGGTCGAATCGACTATGCCGGTAAGCTTCGCAAACATCACGACGACGCCGTCAGCACATCGTTCGCCAGCCACGAACGCGCGGTTTCGAGATGGTGGGCATGGCAAATCGCGACCGCCAGGGCGTCGGCGGCATCGGCCCCGTCGATGGAACATCCGGGCAGCAGGGTACCGACCATCATCGCCACTTGCTCCTTGGCGGCGTGGCCGGCCCCGACGACCGATTTCTTGACGTGGTTGGCGGAGTATTCGGCGACCGGCAGGCCGGCGCGGGCGGGCGCGAGCAGCACCACCCCGCGGGCCAATCCCAACTTGAGGGTCGAACCCGGGTTCTTGTTGAGAAAGGTCTCTTCGACCGCGGCGGTTTCGGGATGATGGTCGACAATCACCAATGCGATCGCGTCATACAGCGAGCGCAGCCGTTCCGCGGTCGATTCGCCCCGTGATCGCACGGTGCCGTTGGCGACATGAGTGAGGCGCCCGCTGCCGGCATCGACGATACCCCAACCGGTGGCGCGCAAGCCGGGATCGAGGCCGAGAACTCGCATCATATCGGCGCCATTCCTTTGTCGATCATGACGGCCCCGCGCCGGGTCATGCGCTCAACTTGGCCAAGACGTCGTCGGCGATGTCGAAATTCGCCGATACCGATTGGACATCATCATTGTCGTCGAGCGTCTCGAGCAGCCCGAGGAGCGATTCGGCCTGCGCACCGGCGACCGGAACCGTGTTTTGCGGCTTCCAGACCAAACCCGAATCGCGCGCCGGCCCGAACTTCTGTTCGAGCGCTTCGCGAACCGCGTTGAGATCTTCGACCGCACAGGTGATCTCGTGGCCGTCGGCCGCCGATTCCACGTTCTCGGCACCGGCTTCCAGCGCCGCCTCGAATACCGCCTCCTCGTTTCCGACATCGGTCCCGTATTGGATCTGGCCGACCCGATTGAACATGAACCCGACGCTGTTGGTCTCGCCCAGCGATCCGCCGTGCTTGCTGAACGCGGCCCGGATCTCGCTGGCGGTGCGGTTGCGATTATCGGTCAGCGCTTCGACGATGATCGCGACCCCGCCCGGGCCATAGCCTTCGTAACGAATTTCTTCGTAGGCGTCGGCGTCGCCGCCGCCGGCACCCCGTTTGACGGCGCGTTCCATTGTGTCTTTCGGCATGTTGTTGGTGCGCGCTGTAGCGATCGCCGCGCGAAGCCGCGGATTTGCGTCCGGATCGTCGCCGCCGCGCGCGGCGACGGTCAGCTCGCGGATGATGCGGCCGAAGACCTTGGCGCGCTTGGCGTCCTGCGCGCCCTTCCGATACATGATGTTCTTGAATTGCGAATGGCCGGCCATATATCCGTCAGCCCCTAGACAGCGTATGTTTCAATTCTGTGTATACCACATATTGTGGTCCCTGACCCGCTTTCACCGCTAATACGGGCTATCCTCGGTTTATGGCAAATGTGTGGTGGCCGGGACGTTGGGGATGTGTCCATTTGATGTCAGGCCGGGCCGATTTATGGCCCAATCGACAGTCAAAGGAAAGCCCCGGTCGCCGATCGATTTCCCCGCCCGTGTGCCGATTACGGGAACGCCAAAGGTCACCCTGCGTCGGGCAGGGTCTGCACGAGGCGGCCGCCGATGCGGACCGGCTCGATCCGTTGCGCCAAGCCGGTCGCGTCGTCGGTCTCGAGGTACAGCCCGCACAGCGTGGCCGGTCCGGTCGCCGGCGACAAACGTTCCGTCGGCAGCTTGCGGACGAAGCGCTCGATGGCCGGTTCCTTGATCATGCCGATGACCGAATCGTAGTCGCCACACATTCCGGCATCGCTCATATAAGCGGTGCCGCCGACGAGGATCTGCGCATCGGCTGTCGGCACATGGGTATGGGTTCCGACAACCAGCGACACCCGGCCGTCGAGGATATGACCGAAGGACTGCTTTTCGCTGGTCGCCTCGCCATGAACGTCGACAACGATAGCGTCGACACTACCGCCAAGACGGTGCCTGGCCATTTCCGCCTCGAGCATTTCGAAAGGATTGTCCAAGGGGTCCATGAACAGGCGGCACATGACATTGATCACCAGCACTTTCTTGCCGCTCGGCGTCGAATAGGTCTCGGCGCCTCGGCCCGGCGTACCCTTTGGATAATTTATCGGCCGCAGCAATTGACGATCGCCGTCGATGTGGCCGAGGACCTCGCGCTGGTCCCAAACGTGGTTGCCGCTGGTGATCACATCGATCCCGGCATCGTAGAGCTCGCGGCAAATCTTGTCGGTGATGCCGAAACCGTGGGCCGCGTTCTCGCCGTTCGCGATGACCAAATCGAGGTCGAGGCGGCGGCGAAGCAGCGGCACCTGTTCAACCACAATATCGCGTCCCGACCGGCCCACGATGTCGCCGCAGAATAGAATCTTCATGTCCCGCTCCCGACGCGAATCGCTTCCTGCTCGGTGACGATCCAGTCCAATTTCTCGTCTTGGCTTCCGTGGGGCACGCGCTCGATCTCCTGCCCGGCGAAGGCAATCCCGATCGCCACCACCGAGTGGTCGGCGCGCAGCGCGGCGAGCGTGCGGTCGTAGAAGCCGGCGCCCCAACCGAGACGGTTTCCATTGCGATCGAAGGCGAGCAACGGAACGAGAACAACGTCAGGCGTCAAGAGCTCGGCACTCTCGGGTGGCACCGGGATACGGAAGTTGCCGGGCCGCATGACTGTGTCCGGGGTCCAGCGCCGGAACAGAAGCGGCCGGCCGTGGCCGGCGACGACGGGAAGCCCGCAAACGTGACCCGCTTCGTGCAAGCGGCGCAGCAGCACCCGTACGTCGATCTCTCCTTTTGCCGGCCAGAAGGCGGAGACGCGCGACCCTGGGGTCAGGACAATCTTCTCCAAAAAAATCCTCGGCAACGCCGCCGCCGCCCGATCGCGGGCGTCGGGTTCGAATCGGTCGCGGTTGGCCGCGGCGCGCTCGCGTACGGCCTGTTTGTCCTGGTCGAGCGTCATCCGCGGGAAATCCGTCAAAGAAGGAATTGGCGAAAGAACGGGGCGTGCCGCACATGCCGTTGGCCCAACCTGATCCTCTGTGGCCTGCAAAGTGCAGGTGGGCGCCGTATACCGAAGCCACGGCTCCGGCAGGGACAGCTCCCTGTAGAGATTGGAGTTGGCCCCAGGGATGCACGAGGCCTGACGCGCAGCGCAGCATCCGCCCCAAGGGGAATCTAGGGAGCCGCGAGCCTTTCGGCAACACTCTCGATGCGTTTGGCCAGGGCGACCACTCCGGCTGCCAGCGCGTCGGCCGACTTGCCGCTCTCTTTCGACGACGCGCTGACCCGCTTGAGCTCTTGTTGGGTCTCGAGCAACTCGTCGGCGATAATGAGGCTGGCCATGATCAGGACCAGGCTGTCACCATCGACGGTCCGTTTGCCGCCGGCCAACTCGCGCACGCGCCCATCGAGATAGGCCGCAAGTTCCGCGACATGCTTCTCCTCGCCATCGCCGCAAGCGATATCGTAGTCGCGGCCGTTAACCTTGATCGTGACTTGTCCCACCGGCGCTACCCGTCGAGCAGCGCGCGAAGTCGCTCGATGGCGGAGTCGAGGCGTTTGGCCACCGCTGCATTCGCCTTCTTGATCGCGGCGGCATCCTTGTCGGCGTCACGGTTCTTGCGTGAGCGCGAATCCAGCGCCTTCTCCAGTTGCACGATTGCCGCTTCGAGGCGCTCTTGCGCGGTCCCCAAATCCGTCATCCTAACGATACTCCGTACCGTAGAGGCCGTTGTCGATTGCCATATGCGAGGACGATACTCCTCGCCCCCAGCGGCCGTCAACAGCACCCCGAAATGATTCGGTTGACGATGCCCCCGGCGGACGGCATGTTCGCGCCAGCCGGCCCCGGCGAGGGGTCTAACGCAACGCCTTATTCCAAGCGATCATTGCCACCGATCATGAGCGCCGCCGTCTCCAGCGCTTCAGCTGCGACACACGACCCAATGCGCCACACTCTGATGGCCAATGCCATACGCGCATTGAGCATGGATGCAGTCGAAGCCGTTAAATCGGGCCATCCGGGGATGCCGATGGGCATGGCCGATGTCGCCACCGTCCTGTTCTCGCGGTTTCTGTCCTATGACCCCGGCCATCCGGAGTGGCCTGACCGGGACCGGTTCATCCTGTCGGCGGGCCACGGCTCGATGCTGCTCTACGCGCTGCTCCACCTCACCGGTTATGAGGACGTAACGGTTGCGGAGATCAGGAATTTCCGACAGCTCGACAGCCGCACCGCGGGACATCCCGAATACGGTCATGCGGCTGGAATCGAAACCACCACCGGCCCACTCGGCCAGGGGCTGGCCAACGCGGTCGGGATGGCGTTGGCCGAACGCATCCTCAATGCCCGCTTCGGCGACGACCTGGTCGCTCACTACACCTATGTCGTCGCCGGAGACGGATGCCTCATGGAGGGTATCAGCCACGAGGCAATTTCGCTCGCCGGCCATCTTGGCTTGGGCCGACTGATCGTGCTGTTCGACGACAACGGGATATCGATCGACGGGCCAACCGATCTCTCGGTCTCGGACGATCAATTGGCGCGGTTTCGCGCCAGCAACTGGGATGTCACCGCGGTCGACGGCCACGACGCGGGGGCAATCGCCGCCGCCATCGACGCCGCACGGCGTTCGCCGCAGCCGTCACTTATTGCCTGCCGCACGCGGATCGCCTATGGCGCGCCGACCAAAGCGGGGACCGCGGCCGCGCATGGAGCGCCGCTTGGCGCCGACGAAATCGCCGGCGCGCGCGAGACGCTCGACTGGCCCCACCCCCCGTTCGAGATCCCCGACCAGATTCGGTCGTGGTGGCTCGAGGCAGGCGCCCGGGGAACGGCCGCTTATGCGGCATGGACGCGCCGGGTCGAAGAAGCAGACGCGGAACGGCGCGGCGAATTCGAACGCATCCAAGCCGAAGATCTGCCCCACGGCTGGAAAGAAAAGCTGACCGCGTTCAAAGACGAGATCGCCGTGGCTCAGCCCAAACAAGCCACCCGTCAATCGTCCGGCGCGGTTCTCGACATACTGAGCGAATGCATCCCGGAACTGCTCGGCGGATCGGCCGACCTGACCGGGTCAAACAACACGAAAGCCAAGAACCAATCCGTCGTCACCCGCGATTCCTACGACGGCCAATACATCTTCTATGGCGTCCGCGAACATGGCATGGCGGCGGCGATGAACGGCATCGCCCTGCACCGCGGCCTCATTCCCTACGGCGGCACGTTCCTCATCTTCGCCGACTATTGCCGCCCCTCGATCCGTCTGTCGGCGCTGATGGGGGTCCGCGTCATCTATGTCATGACCCATGATTCGATCGGTCTCGGCGAGGACGGGCCGACGCATCAGCCGGTCGAACACCTCGCCTCGTTGCGGGCGATACCGAACCTCGACGTCTACCGGCCGGCCGACGCGATCGAGACCGCCGAATGCTGGGAATTGGCGCTCGAATCGCGCAACACCCCATCGGTCCTGGCGCTCACCCGTCAGGGCGTTCCCACCCTGCGCGGTGTGGATGGAGCGCAAAACCTGTCGGCGCGCGGGGCCTATATCTTGCGCGCGTCCGAAGGCGAGCCTCGCGTCACCCTGGTCGCGACCGGCTCGGAGGTCGAAATCGCGGTCACCGCCTGGGCTATGCTGCAGGCCGACAATATTCCGACGCGCGTGGTTTCGGCGCCCTGTCTCGAGGCCTTCGCGCGCCAGGATGCCGCCTATCGGTCATCGGTTCTGGGCGAAGATTCGGTGCGTGTCTGCGTGGAGGCCGGGGTCCGGCAGGGCTGGGACGCCATCATCGGCGACGACGGTGCTTTTGTCGGCATGCACGGTTTCGGCGCTTCGGCGCCGGCGGCGGATTTGTATCGGCATTTCGGCATTACCGCAGAGGCGGTCGCCGATGCCGCGCGCGAAAAATTGTAAGGTTCAGCGGAGGATTAGTCTTATGGCGGTTCGGGTCGCGATCAACGGTTTTGGGCGCATCGGCCGGCTCGTGTTGCGGGCCGCGCTGGCTTCCGGGCGGCGGGATATCGACTTCGTGGCGATCAACGATCTCGGCACCGCCGAGGCCAATGCCCACCTGTTCAAATACGATTCGATCCACGGCACGTTTCCGGGCGCGGTGCGCGCGACCAAAAGCGGAATCCGGATCGGCAACAAATCGATTTCGGTGCTGGCGGAGCGGGATCCGGCGAAACTGCCGTGGGACAAACTCGGGATCGACGTGGCCCTGGAATGCACCGGCTTGTTCGCCTCCAAGGACAAAGCCGGCGCGCATCTCGATGCCGGCGCCAAGCGCGTGCTGGTTTCCGCGCCATGCTCGAACGCCGACCTCACCGTCGTCTATGGGGTCAACGACGACAAATTGCGCAAGAGCCACAAAGTCATCTCCAACGCGTCCTGCACGACCAATTGTCTGGCCCCGGTCGCCCACGTGCTCAACCGGGCGGTGGGGATCGAAGAAGGATTCATGACCACGATCCATGCCTTAACCGGCGACCAGCGCACCGTCGACACCCTGCACAGCGATCTGCGCCGGGCGCGGGCCGCGAGCCTGTCGATGATCCCGACCTCGACCGGGGCCGCGCGCGCGGTCGGCCTCGTGCTACCGGAACTCAAGGGCCGGCTCGATGGCACCGCGATCCGCGTGCCGACCGGCAACGTGTCCCTGATCGACCTCCATTTCGTCGCCAAGCGCAAGACCGATGCGGAGGCGATCAACAACGCCATCGTCAAGGCATCGAAGACGCCACGACTCAAGGGCATCCTGAACACGAACGATGCGCCGCTGGTGTCGGTCGACTTCAATCACAATCCGGCGAGCTCGACCTTCGACCTGACCCAGACCCAGGTCGTCGAGCGCAAGCTGGCGCGCGTGTTGAGCTGGTATGACAACGAGTGGGGCTTTTCCAACCGGATGAGCGATACCGCGGTCGCGATCGGCAAGCTCGGCTGACCGCCGGATACCCGCAATCTTCGTCATCCCGGGCGCGGCGCAGCGGGTAACGGTGCGGCGCAGAACCGGGATCGACCCCGGATCAGCGAAGCGTCACGTCGTGCCGCATCGCATCAGGGACGACGAAATGGCGAGGGCCCAAACAGCGAGCGTGGAGAACGCCTTCTTCGCCGACCGGCTCCCGAACATTGACAAACCGTCCTAGTCGTCCTTAACCCAAGCCCTGGACTCGGCCGCATAGGATGCGAAGGAGGCGGAGACGCGGAAAGATCCCAAAGCCTCACCCGCTGTTATTGTTCATGAGTTGGCGCACGCCCGCGCCGCGCTGGCCGCCGCGGCGGCGCTCGACGTCTCGGTAACTCTGATTTCGCCGCGCAATTTCGCGGCCTACGGGGGTGCGGCCTATTTCGTCGCGATGATCCGTGCCGCCGCGGAAGGCTCGGCGGACGTTCGCTATTGCGCCGTCCTCGATTGCGGCCGTGCCGCCGGCCACGCGCTTGCCGCGTTCCGCGAAGGCGTGGCCTGCGTCTCGGTCCGCTTGCCCAAGGACCGGCGGACGCGCCTGCAGGCGATCGCCAAGGCCTATCGCGCCGAGGTCATTTCACCGATTCGCGGCGGGCTCGATCTCGCCGGCGCCGAGGATCCGGAGCGAACTTGCCGGGCGTGGCTGGCGCGAAAACGATCGGCCAAGAAAATAGCTGGTTCGGGCCGTTGCTAATTGCCCAACGGTGGGCTATTCAGTCGCCCAATTCCGACCCCGAGCGATCCAGGAAATGGCGATGAAAATCAGTCCTCGCGTACGCAAAATCCTCACTGGCTATGAAAGCGACTGCCCCGGTACCAAGGCCAACCTGGCCCGCATCCTCATGCATGGGCGGCTCGGCGGTAGCGGGCATGTCGTCATTCTGCCGGTCGACCAGGGTTTTGAACACGGGCCGGCGCGCAGTTTTGCGCCCAATCCCGCCGCCTACGACCCGCACTACCACTTCCGGCTGGCGATCGACGCCGGGCTCAACGCCTATGCCGCACCGCTCGGCATGATCGAGGCCGGCGCCGACACCTTCGCCGGCGCCATCCCGACGATCCTCAAGGTCAATAGCGCCAATAGCCTGTCCCGCGACAACGAGGCACCGACCCAGGCCGTGACCGGATCGGTCGACGACGCGCTGCGCCTGGGCTGCTCGGCGATCGGCTTCACCATCTATCCCGGCTCGGATCTGGCCTACGACATGATCGAGGAAATTCGCGATCTGGCCGAGGAGGCGAAAGCGGTTGGGCTGGCGGTGGTGGTGTGGTCCTATCCGCGCGGCGGTAACCTCAGCAAGGACGGCGAGACGGCCGTCGATATCGTCGCCTACGCGGCGCATATGGCGGCCTTGGCCGGCGCCCATATCATCAAGGTCAAGCCGCCGACCGAAGCGCTCGAACTCGAGGCCGCGAAGAAGGTTTATCAACAGCAGGGCATTCCGATTGCGACGCTCGCCGACCGTATCCGCCACGTCGTTCAATGCGCCTTCGACGGCCGGCGCCTGGTCGTCTTTTCCGGCGGCGCGGCGAAGGATCTCGACGGGCTCTACGACGAAGTGCGGGCGATACGCGACGGAGGCGGGACCGGTTCGATCATCGGCCGCAACACCTTTCAGCGTCCGCGGCAAGAGGCGCTGGCGATGCTCGACACGATCATCGGCATTTATAAGGGCAAGGCCTGAGCACCCCCAGTCCCCATGGCGAATGCCGGCTCTATCTGATTACGCCGGACCGCTTCGACCCGACGGCATTTCGCGACGTGCTTGCGGCGGCGCTCGATGCCGGTGACGTCGCCGCCGTTCAACTGCGGTTGAAATCGGCCGACGACGACGAATTCATGCGGGCGTGCGATATCTTGCGGCCCATCGCGCAGGAGCGCGACGTGGCATTCATCCTCAACGATCGCGTCGACTTGGTCACCGCGGCCGGGTGTGACGGTGCCCATGTCGGCGCCGACGACATGACCTATGGCGAGGCCCGTCGCCTCGTCGGCACCGACGCCATCCTCGGCGTGTCGTGTTACGCCTCGCCACACTTGGCCATGGTCGCCGCCGAAGCGGGCGCCGATTATGTCGCCTTCGGCGCCTTCTACGCGACGCGTACCAAGGAGGCCCGCGGTCATCCGACGCCGCAAATTCTCGAAGATTGGCACGCGGTGATGACCGTTCCGGCGGTGGCGATCGGCGGCATCAAGGTCGACAATTGCCGGGTCCTTGCCCGCGCCGGCGCCGATTTCGTCGCCGTGGTCACGGGGGTCTGGGACTATGCCGAGGGTGCGGCGGCGGCGGTCCGCGATTTCAACCGCGAGATCGAGCGCGCGTTCGAGCGCTAGCATTGCCTTGGGACAGGCAACCTGATAGGTTCCGCGCCCGAGATCGAAAGCTCTTCCTACATCATTCTAAAGTCATGAAAATCAACGGAAATGCGATCCGTCCCGGCAATGTGATCGAGCACAAGGGTCGGCTGTGGCGGGCGGTAAAGACGCAGCACGTCCAGCCCGGCAAGGGCGGCGCGTATTTGCAAGTCGAATTGAAGGATATCCGCGACGGCACCAAGCTGAATGAGCGGTTCCGCTCGAGCGAAACCGTGGAGCGCGCGCGGCTCGACCAGAAGCCGTATCAGTATCTCTACGCGGACGCCGACGGATACACCTTCATGGACACCGACACCTACGAGCAGATCTCGCTGAGCGAGGACCTGATCGGCAGCGATCAAGTCTCGTTCCTGCAGGACGGCATGATGGTCACCATCGAAAGCCATGAAGGGAGCCCGCTCGGCGTCGCATTGCCCGAGAAGGTGGTCCTGACCGTCGTCGAGGCGGATGCCGTGGTCAAGGGTCAGACCGCCGCCTCGTCCTATAAGCCGGCCGTGCTTGAAAACGGCGTGCGCGTCATGGTGCCGCCGCATATCGAGACCGGCACACGTATCGTCGTAAACACGGCCGACGTAACCTACGCCGAACGCGCGCGGGATTGAACGGACCCCTTGGCGACCCGTTCCGCTCTTATCAATGTGATGGTCGGCGCCGTCTTCAAGACGGCGCGCAAGCTGCTTCGCGACTTCAATGAGGTCGAACAGCTTCAAGTCTCGGAGAAGGGCCCGCGCGACTTCGTCACCACCGCGGACATTACCGCCGATCGGATGTTGCGGGAGATGTTGGGAGAGGCACGGCCGACGTTCGGGTTCCTGACCGAAGAGGGCGCCGCGACCACCGGTCGCGACGCCGGGAGCCGATGGATCATCGACCCCTTGGACGGAACCCTGAACTATCTGCACGGATTGCCCCATTTCGCCATATCCGTCGCCGCCGAGGTCGCCGGCAGGCTGGAGGCCGGTGTTATCTACGATCCGATCCGGGATGAATTGTTCTGGGCCGACCGCGGTCGCGGTGCCTATCTCAACGAGCGCCGATTGCGGGTCTCCGCGCGAAAACGTCTGCAGGACGCCCTGGTCGGTGTCGGCGGCCCGCTGCACGCGGAAGGCGGCCATACTCGCTATGGCGAAACCCTGGCACCGCTTATCGAAGCGACCGCGAGCTACCGGCGCAGCGGCTCGGCCGCGCTCGACCTCGCCTATCTCGCGGCCGGCCGATTCGATGGCTATTGGGCGGTCGGTCTTTCGGCTTGGGATATCGCCGCCGGATTGGTGTTGATACGCGAAGCCGGAGGCTTTGTTAGCGAGGCCGACGGCCGCGCCGTTACGCTTTCCAGCCGATCGATTGTCGCCGGCAACTACCAACTCCACGAGGAATTCGTGAAGATCGTGAAGAATCGTTAAGTATGAAGAAGTTAGAATATCAAATGCAGACCGCCCTGCAACCGCCAAACCGGTTGTCGCCATACGAACCTTGGTCTATTGTGCATAGCGATAGCATGCATACTGGGACAGGGTGGAGGCCGCCGCGGGGCGGCGACGGGACATGACCGGAAAATTATCTGAACGTCGTGCACGGCAATTTTCGGCAATGGCGGGTTCGGTCGCTGTGACCGTCTTGGTGGCGATGGCTGCGGGTAATTCCGCGGTCGCCCAATCGACGCCCAATGTCATCGTCGACCTCAGTGTCCTGAATGTTCAGGGCGGCTACGCCCCTTATCCGCCACCGAACTATGGCGGCGCACCGGCTTATGCTGCGCCGCAGCCGTATGGCACGGTACCGCAGGGTTATGGCGCCGCGCCGCAGCCTTATGGCACCGCGCCACAGGGTTATGGCGCCCCACCGCAGGGTTATGGCGCCGCGCCCCAGGGCTATGTTGCCGTACCGCAGGGGTATGGTGCCGTACCGCAGCCTTATGGCGCCGCACCGACCTATGGTCGGGTGCCGGCCTACTCCCCGCCTCCGGCGGTGGCCCAGACTGGACCGACCTACGGCGGCTATCTGCTGGTGCCGAACTCCGGGTTCGGACCACCGCAACCGACATTGTTGGCACCGCAAATACGGCCGCCATCGTCGGCGGTCGCCAGCGCGCCGAGAACCACTTCCCCGACGCCTTTGGTGCCGGCCGTTCGTCAAGCGACACCCACGGCAACCGCTGCGGTGGCGCCCGCGGTCGCACAACCGCCTGCGGCACCGGTGGCTCAGGCCAAACCGGCACCACAAGCGGTGCCCGCCGCGCCGCCGGCGCTGGCCACCAGTATCGCAACCACGATGCCGGCCCCGGCGGTAGCCGAAGGATCGGCCGATCCGGCGGACACCGAACCGGCGGCCGATGAGATGCCGGCGGCGAGCGCCGCGACGATCGCCGTTCCGCCGAGCCCCATCGTGCAACCTTCGCAGCCGAAGGCGCCGCCGTCGGCGACGGCGCCCGAACCCGCCGCTGTGCCCGCCCTGGCACAGGCGCCGGCTGCGGTGGCGCAAGCGCCGGCAGCGGTGGAAGTGCCACCACCAGCGGCGGCGACGGAGCAGGTCCAGGTCGCCGCGCGGACGCCGGCCGCTCAGACCGTCGATGGTGACACACTGTCGGTTCGGTTCGATCCCGGCAGTGCCGAATTCGGCGACGGCGTAGAGCTCGAAGCCGTTGCGGCTCAGCTCGGCGACGACGAGAGTCTTCGCGTACGGCTCGTTGCCTATGCCGATGGCAGCGACGAGGAAGCCAGCAAAGCCCGGCGGTTGTCGCTGTCTCGGGCGCTCGCCGTTCGCGGTCACCTGATCAAGCTTGGCGTCAGGAGCACCCGCATGGATGTTCGCGCGCTCGGCAACAAGGTCGAAGGTGGCGATCCCGACCGTGTCGACGTGATGGTAGTCACGCGGTGACCGAGCGGTCGCGACCATCGAGCCGCGCACCCCGCATAAATCCCGGAACGTAACAAGATGACCGGTATCGGCCTCTACCTCACCCGCATGCTGCTCTTTTTGCTGGTCGTCGCGGTTGCCGGATTTGCGCTCTATCAGGGGCTTTCCGGGGCCTTCATGGCCAACGTGGTGCTGAACGGCATCATCGTCGCGGTGTTTGTATTCGGCGTTTTGATTACTTTCCGCATGGTTCTGGTGCTACGGCCGGAAATCCGCTGGATCGAGGATTTCCGCGCCGACCAACCGGCCGAGACACAATCGCCACCGCCACGCCTACTGTCGCCGATGTCGAATATGCTCGGCGAACGCCGGGAAAAGATGAGCCTTTCGGCGACCTCGACGCGGTCGATGCTGGACAGTATCAGCGCCCGTCTCGACGAATCCCGCGACATCTCCCGGTATATGATCGGCGTGCTGATTTTTCTCGGCCTGTTGGGGACCTTCTGGGGCCTGCTGCAGACGGTGACCTCGGTCGGCCAGGCCATCACCAGCTTGAATTTCGGCAGCGGCGATTTCGCGGTCGTGTTCGAGGATTTGAAGGTCAGCTTGGAGGCACCGTTGAGCGGCATGGGCACGGCCTTCAGTTCGTCGCTGTTCGGCCTTGCCGGTTCGCTCATCCTGGGCTTTCTCGACCTGCAGGCGTCGCAAGCGCAGAATCGCTTCTACAACGACCTGGAAGAGTGGCTATCTGGGCTGACCCGGCTGTCGTCCGGCGGCTTTCTCGCCGAAGGCGACCAGTCGGTACCGGCGTACATCCAGGCCCTGCTCGAACAGACCGCCGAGAGTTTGTCGAATCTTCAGCGCATCATGGAATCCGGTGAAGAGAGGCAGGCCAGTACCGGCCGGTCGATGTTGCAGCTCACCGAGCAACTCGGGACCCTCAACGACCAATTGCGGGCGCAGCAGGATCTGCAGATCAAGATGGCGCAGCGCCAAGCCGAGACCGGCGTCGACGAGGCGACGCGGGCTCATATCCGCAATCTGGAAATCTACATGTCACGCATCCTCGAGGAGCTGTCGACCGGCCGTCCGCAGATGACGGAAGATCTGCGCCGGGAGATCAAGCTGCTCGCCCGCACCGTCGGCGCCCAGGCCGAGCGGGTCGACGGATAGCCGCAGGGGCGAGCCCCCATGAGTGTCCGCACGGCGCGCCGTCAAGGGCGCATTCTCGATATCTGGCCCGGCTTCGTCGACGCGCTGGCCGCGTTGCTGATTATCATCATCTTCGTCCTCATGGTGTTCATGGTCGCCCAGTTCTATTTGAACGAGACCTTGTCGAGCCGCGACACCGCGCTTGAACGGCTCAACAGCCGGATCAACGAATTGGTCGATCTGTTGGTCGTCGAACAGCAGACCGCCGACGACCTGCGCAGCACGCTGACCGGGCTGTCGGCCGATCTGCAGGCCTCCGAGACGACCAAGGAAGATCTGCTGGCGGCAATCGCCGAGGCCGAATCCGATCTCGAGGATCGCGATAAGAACATCCGGGAGATCGAAAGCAGCCTCGAAGAAAGTGGCGAGCTGTTGCTGGCCGAACAGGAGTTGTCGGAGAAAGCCAAGCTCGAGGTCGTCCTTCTCAATCGCCAGCTCGCCGCCCTGCGACGCCAATTGTCGCGTCTGGAAGCCGCGCTCGACGTCGCCGAATCAAAAGCCGAGGAGCAAAAGATCGAGATCGCCGATCTCGGCCAGCGGCTCAATCTGGCGCTGGCCGCCCGCGTCGAGGAGCTGGCCAAATACCGCTCCGAGTTCTTCGGCCGACTGCGCGAGGTCATCGGCGAGCGCGACGATATCCGAATCGTCGGCGACCGTTTCGTGTTCCAATCCGAGGTGCTGTTCCCGTCGGGATCGGCGGAGCTCGAACCGGAGGGCAAGGTTCAGTTGGCGCGCCTGGCCAACGCCTTGGTCGAAATTGCGGCCGAAATACCCGACGATCTGGACTGGAACCTGCGGATCGACGGGCACACCGACACGCGTCCGATCAGCACCGCCGCCTTCCCATCGAACTGGGAGCTTTCCCAGGCCCGCGCCTTAAGCGTCGTGCGCTTCCTGGCCGAACAGGGGATCGACGAGAATCGTCTGGTGGCGGCGGGCTTTGGCGAATTTCATCCGCTTGTCGACGGCGACAGCGCGGCGGCGCTGGCGCGCAACCGGCGCATCGAGCTCAAGTTCGATCAGCGATAAGGCCGCGACCCGGTGGCGTTCAAACGAGGAGCGCTTGCTTCTCGGCGGATTCATCGCCGGTCTCGAACTGCAGTTGCGCCAGCCTGGCATAGAGGCCACCCTCACGGACCAATTCGTCATGGGTTCCGGAGGCGACGATGCGGCCCTGGTCAATCACGAATATACGATCGGCCTTCAATACCGTCGCCAGGCGATGGGCGATGACGATCGTCGTCCGCCCCGCCATCAGCTTCTCCAACGCGCGTTGAACCGCAAGCTCGCTTTCCGCGTCGAGCGCGCTGGTCGCCTCGTCGAGGAGCAACAAGGCGGGGTCGCGAAGGATTGCCCGGGCGATCGCGATGCGCTGACGTTGGCCGACCGATAGTCCGGCGCCGTCTTCGCCGGTGGTGGTGGCAAAGCCGTTGGGAAGCCGTTCGATGAAATCCAGCGCTGCTGCTGCCGACGCCGCCGCGACAATCTCGTCATGCGATGCATCGAGTCGGCCGTAACGAATGTTTTCGGCGATGCTGGTGGCGAAGATCGCCGGTTCCTGGGGCACCACCCCGATACGGAATCGCAGTTCCGCCGTGTCGACCTGCCGCAGGTCGACCCCGTCGAATAGGATGCGGCCGGCCTGGGGGTCGTGGAAGCGCTGAATCAACTGAAAGACGGTGCTCTTGCCGGCGCCCGAAGGGCCGACTAGGGCGACACGGCGGCCGGGCTCGACATGCAGCGTGAAATCCCTGAGTGCGGGCATGGTGGCGCGGGTCGGATAGGCGAAGCTGACCGCCTCGAATTCGACCGCACCGCCGGGCGGTTTCGGCAACGGGGTCGGCACGTCGACCACTTGAATATCCGGCTCGACCTGGAACAACTCGACCAGGCGCTCGCTGGCGCCGGCCGCCCGATAGAGGTCGGCCATGAATTCGCTGGTGGTGGCCGAGGCCGACGCCACGACGACCGCGAAGAAGACGAAAGCGGACAGGTCCCCGGCACTGATCGACCCGTCCTGCAGATCGTGCCCGCCGACCCAGATGATGACCCCGACCGCGCAGAAGACCAGCAGGATGACCGTCGCCGCGAGCGACGCCCGCGCTCTCGTGCGCTTTACCGCAATTCGGAACGCCTCCTCGGCGAGCTTGCCGAACTGGCGCCGATCCTCGGGCTCATGGGTAAAGGCCTGCACGGTCTCGATACCGCCGATGGTTTCGCCGGCATAGGCCGATATGTCGCTGATGCGGTCCTGGGCCGTCTGCGACAGGCGCCGCAAGCGGCGTCCGAAGAAGATGATCGGAACGATGACGACGGGTACGACGAGAAACGTCAGGCCGGTCAGCTTGGGACTGGTTACCGCCATCATGATCGTGCCGCCGATAATCATCAGCACGTTTCGCATCGCCATCGATGCGGTCGATCCGACGACCCATTGCAGGACCGTCGTATCGGTCGTTATTCGCGACAGCACCTCGCCGCCGCGCACCGATTCGTAGAACGCCGGGCCGAGTCGCAAGATGTTGTCGAAAACGGCCCGCCGCAGGTCGGCGGCAACCCGTTCGCCAATCCACGACACGTAATAGGTACGCAAGAAAGTCGCCACGGCGAGTACGCCGATGATCACGAACATCAGTCCGAGCGTTTGGTCCAAAAGCCCTTCGCCGCCGCCTTGCAGTCCCCTGTCAACCAGCCAGCGGAGGCCGCTGCCGAAGGCGAGAACGGCGCCGGCGGCGAGGATCAAGGCGATCAGCACGATGAGAGCACGCGCACGATAGGGGACGACGAAGGGCACGATATGGCGCAGCTGCCCCAAATCCCGACTGGGCGGGGATTCGAGGCTCTTTCGGACCGGCAGTACCCGAAGTGACACCGATCGTGCTCCTTTGTGCGGTATGACACCTGCGCGATGGCTGTCGCGTCGACGCGCGAGCCGTTCGCCGCCCCCTAATACCAGTCGGCCCCGGCGACAACAACTATCCACCGCATCGCGGGGCGGCACGCGCTTCGGGGTTGAACCTGGGCCCGACATCCGATATACACCGCCGGTCTTTTTGCCGGAGCTGCGATATGAAACAGGACATCCATCCCGACTACCATGAGATCACCGTGGTCATGACCGACGGCTCTGAATTCACGACCCGTTCGACCTGGGGCAAGCCGGGTGACGTATTGCGGCTCGACATCGATCCGAAGTCGCATCCGGCGTGGACCGGTGTGCACCGTCTCGTCGACAGCGGCGGCCAGCTGGCGCGTTTCAACAAGCGCTTCGAGAGCTTCGGCCTCAAATAGGCGAAGCGCGGGAACGGCCGATCGAGGGCGCCGGTGACGGCGCCCTTTCGCATTTCGGGCCCCGAGTTCAGGCCTTGTAATTGTTCCCACACCACCTAGATTCCAATTATTGGAGCGCCGCATCCGCGGGTTCCAAGAAATGACAGGACCGCACAATCGGGTGGGTCCGAAACTGACATGTTGCTCATAGGAGGATATGCAGCCATGCGTACATTCGATCTGAATCCCCTTCTTCGTTCTTCCATCGGTTTCGACCGTGTCAATCGCGTCCTCGAGGCGGCGACCCGCCTGGACGACAGCGCGTTTACCTATCCGCCCTACAACATCGAGAAAGTCGGCGACAACGAATATCGCCTGACGATGGCGGTTGCCGGCTTTGCCGAGGACGACCTCGACCTCACGGTCAAGGAAAGCACCTTGATCATCCGGGGCAAGGCCAAGGCCGATAGCGAGAACGCCCAGTACATGCACCGCGGCATCGGGCGGCGCGCCTTCGAGCGCCGGTTCGACCTCGCCGACCACATCGAGGTGCGGGGCGCCAGCCTGGTCAACGGGCTGTTGAACGTCGACATGGTGCGTGAGATTCCGGAGGCCATGAAGCCGCGGACGATCGCCATCGAGACCAAGGCCGGTAACGACGTCAAGACCGTCGAAGCCAAGGCCGCCTAAACCAAAATGACGCCGTCGGGGATCGGGTTCGGGCCGATTGGGGCGATCGCCCTGGCTTGGCGCCTGATCCCGGCGGCGGTTCTGTTTTCCCTGTTTTTCGTGTTTCCCGGGTCGCTGATGTGGCTCGGACTGCTCGGCTTCATCCCGCTCGCCCTCGCCTTGACCGGGCGTGGCTGCGGGTGCGGCCGCCGGCCGATCGGGATGTGGCCGTCTTTCTAGCTCAACCGTCGATTTTCAGCCGCTGCAACGCGCTTCGGATCGGGTCGGGAACCCGGGTCGGGCGGCGGCTCTGGCGGTCGACGAAGACGTGGACGAAGTGGCCCGCCGCCGCCGCCTCGTCATAGGTTTCCCCGAACAGGCCGATCTCGTAGCGCACGCTCGAATTGCCGATATGGCCGACGCAGAGCCCGGCCTGAACGGTCTCCGGAAACGTCAGCTCGTGATAGAAGCGGCAACTATTTTCTATGGCGAGACCGATCACGGGGCCATTGACGATGTCGAGCCCGCCTTCGCGGACCAAGTACGCGTTGATCACGGTATCGAAGTAGGAATAGTAGACCACGTTGTTGACATGGGCATAGATGTCGTTGTCCATCCACCGCGTCGGGATGGCCAGGAAGTGCTTGTACTTGTCGCGCGTCTTGCGCCAGGCGTCGTCGGACATCGTGGCTTTCCAGTATTCAAGGACAGGGCGAACGCTGCCGGCGTCTTAATAGCAAAGACCGTCGAAGCCCGGCTATAGCCATGCGCAAACTGGCCATGGCGGATTTCTATCTTGGTTTGAATTTACAATTTTTAGTTGGTTGAATTCAAATCTTTTTCAACTATACTCGTCACAATTGATAGGCTGGAGAGACCGGCAACCGATGCCATGCACGTTCACTTGCGAACGCCCCGCGCCCTATGGCGAACAGCCGCCCGGATGCCAGTTCACGAATGCTGCGGTATCGCCGGACCTCGGCAACGACCAGTTCTGCGCCTTTCATCTTCCGAGCGATATCGCCGACCGACGCGGTGCAAGAAAGGGGGACTGGGCCGACGCGGAGGAAGCGAAGTTCGGGGCGGCTCTGGACCGATACATCGCTGACGCGCGGAATCGGGGCCGCATCGTCGACCTGACCGGTCTCGTATGTCCCGTTTCGGTGACGATCGACGGCGAAGCCGAACTCCAATTCCTGGTCCATGATGCCATTTTCTCGCGCCGTTTTTCATTGCAGGGCGCGACCCTCGACGGCGAGACCCTGATTTCCGAATCGGTCTTTCGATCGGAATTCGCGATCCGCGACGCCGCGCTGGGCCAGAATTGTACGCTGGCCGGCAACGTGTTCGAGGGCCCAGCGGCGATCAGCGACTGCCGGAGCGGCGGCGGGCTCGGCCTCGATCGCAACCATTTCGCCCAATCGCTGGCAATCGAATCCTGTGCCTGTTCCGGCCTCGAGGTGGCCGGGTCCCAGGTCGCCGGACCGACGATTATCCGATCGCTCGACTGCGAGGGTAAACTGCGCCTGTCGGACTTGCGGCTTGGACCGAATACGCGATTCGAAGACTGGACGATCGCCGGTTTCGCCCATATCGGCGGGGTCATGGTCGGGCCGCATTCGGCATTCGACCGAATCTCGATCGCCCGTCCCGGAATCATTTCAGGCCTGGAAATCGGCGAGCGATCGCGAATCGCGGCCGTCCGCTTCGAATATGGTGCCGCGGTCAGCGCCGCGAAGGATGCGCCGATGTCCCTGGGGCCGAATTGCACCTTGACCGACTGCGAATTCGGCCCCAGCTCGCTATTCCGGGGCTTGCGCGTCGGGGACGGTTCGCGGATCGCCAAATCCCGGTTCGGTCACACGACGGCATTTCGGAACATTGTCGTCGGTGACGGTGTCTCCTTTCAATCGAATGACTTCGGCAAACAGGTTACGTTCAAGACCTGCGCATTCGGCGCCGGCGTGACCTTCGACGACAGCCGGTTCGGTGATGAGCTCCAGTTCGAGGCCTGTCAATTCGGTCCCGACGCGAATTTCACGGCCGACATTTTCGGCGACCGATGCCGGTGGACACTATGCTCATTCGGTCCAGGTGCGGGGTTTGTCGATTGCAAGTTCGGCCGCCAACTCGGCCTCGCCGATTCCGTTTTTCTCGGCCCGGCCTCTTTCGCCGGCGCGGCGTTCGCCGCCGACCTGCGTTTCGACCGAGCGACCTTCGAGGGCGATTGCGATCTGTCCGCCGGCCTGGAAACCGACGCTGGAGATTCCATGGCCCTCCGCGACGCATCTTTCAGAACGACGACGTTCAAGGGACGGGCGATATTCCGCGGGCGCCGCTTTCTTGGCGCGGCGGATTTCCATGGCAGCAGATTTCACGTCGCACCCGAATTTTTCGGCGCCGCCCTGCCCGAGGGCACCACCTTCCAGGGTGCGCATTTCGGAAACCGCAAAGGAACCGCGGACGTCGATGCCGCCGCCTACCAGATATTGCAGGACACCATGGAGAGGGTCGGCAATCGGCGGGAACAGCGACGATTCTTCGGCTATCAGCAGGACGCCATGCGTCGTTCCGGCGCGGCGACCGGCTTCCGATGGATCCGTTCCTATCTCTACAAGCTGGGATCGAACTACGGACAGAGCCTGGCGCGCCCGGTGGTGCTATTCGTCATGGCCGCGCTGTTGCCGTGGCTCATCTATTCCTTGGTCCTCAGCGCCTATGGCGCTTCCGCGGCCGGCGCGGCATTCTTCTACGCCGCCGATCAATTTCTGCGCCCGTTCTGGATTTGGTCGCCGACCTACGATCCGCCGCCGGGCTTGGCCGTTGCATGGAACCAAGCGCGCTGGGTGTTCATACTTGTCGGCACCCTGCAGTCCATCGCCGCTTTGGCGGCGCTGGCCTTCTTCATCCTCAGCCTTCGATGGCGGTTGACGCGCGACTGACCTGCCCGCAACGCCTATAGAAACCCGTCCATGGCGTCGAGGGTGGCGTCGGGGGCCTCGACCATCATCATATGCCCGGCCCGGGGCAGCACGACCATCTCGGCGCCGGCGATGGCCTCGGCCAATTTGCGGCCGGCCTTGACCGGGGTCATGCGGTCTTCGGCGCCGCCGATCAGCAGAGTCGGGCAGGGCACCGCGCGCGCCGCCTCGAGGCCGCCCTGATAGGCATTGGCCGCGGCCATGTCGACGCCCAAGACACCGCTCGGACCTTCTTCGAGCAGGCGCAGTCCGCCACCTGTCATCCACATGCCCGGCGCGCGATGGCCGCCGACGTGGGCCGGCCGGCCGAAGCCCCAGTCCGTCACCAGGTCCATGGCCAGGTGATCGCCGGTCTGGGCCGCGTTCAACAAATCGGGGTGAACCGGCATCGCCGCCGTGCAGCCGAGCAATGCCAGGGCGCGCACCCGTTCGGGATGCCGCGCCGCGCATTCCAGTGACGCCAGGGCGCCGAGCGAATGGCCGGCGAGCGCCGCGCGCTCACACCCGGCCGCCGCGACCAGCTCGGCGATCCAGTCGGCCACCGCCTCGACCGATGCCAGCGGTGGCCCTTCCGACCGCCCGTGGCCGGGCAGGTCGACCGCCAGTACGCTGCGGCCATGGTGGGCGAAGTAGCGGGTCTGCAGCGACCACACCGTGTGATCCATGCCGGCGCCGTGGACCAGGACCAGCGCCGGCTGGGCGGGGTCGAACGGGCGTCCACCGGTGTGGGCATAGACGCGGCGGTCGTTGACGGCGATCTCCATGCCGGTCCTAGGCCTTCTGGGACGCGCGCAGGGCCTGGCGCAAATCGTCGACCAAATCGTCGGCGTCTTCGAGGCCAACCGACAGACGAACCAGCTCTTCGCCGATACCCGCGGCGGCGAGCGCGTCGGCATCCATTTGCTGATGGGTGGTGCTCGCCGGGTGGATGACCAGGGACTTGGCGTCGCCGACATTGGCGAGATGGGAAAACAGGCGCAGCGCCTCGATGAACTTACGGCCCGCCGTGCGTCCCCCCTTGATGCCGAAGCTGAAGACCGCTCCCGATCCCTTGGGCAAATAGTGCTTGGCCCGCTCGTGATCGGGATGATCGGGCAGCTCTGGATAGCTGACCCATGCCACCTCCGGCGCATTCATCAGGAACTCGATGATCTTGCGGGTATTCTCGACATGGCGCTGGACGCGGAGCGGCAGGGTCTCGACGCCTTGCAGCAAATAGAAGGCGTTGGCCGGGCTCATGCAGGCGCCGAAATCGCGCAGCCCTTCGGCGCGGGCGCGCATGATCATGGCGGCGGGTCCGAATTCCTCGGCGAAGTCGAGTCCATGGTAGCCGGCATAGGGCTCGGTGAGGGTCGGGAATCGGCCCGAACCTTCCCAATCGAAGTTGCCGCTGTCGATGAGGACGCCGCCGATGGCGATGCCGTGCCCGCCGATGAACTTGGTCGCCGAATGCATGACGATATCGACGCCGTAGTCGAACGGCCGGCACAGATAGGGGGTCGCGAAGGTGTTGTCGACCATGACCGGAACGCCGGCCGCATGGGCGATCGCCGTCACCGCTTCGAGATCGATGATCTCGAGGCCCGGGTTGCCCAGGGTCTCGCCGAAGACGAGGCGCGTTTCCGGGCGGATCGCGGCGGCGAACCCATCGGTGTCGCGCGGTTCGACGAAGCTGGTGGTGATGCCGAAGCGCGGCAGCGTATGGGTGAACATGTTGTGGCTGCCGCCGTAGAGGGACGACGAGGCGACGATGTGGTCGCCCGCGCCCATCAGCGTGGCGACGCCGAGATGGAGTGCCGCTTGGCCGCTGGCCGTGCAGACCGCGCCGACGCCGCCTTCGAGCGCGGCCAGTCGTTCCTCGAGAACCGCCACGGTCGGGTTCGAAATGCGCGAATAGATGTGGCCGGCGCGTTCGAGATTGAACAGCGAGGCGGCGTATTCGGTGTCCGGAAACAAATAGCTGGTGGTCTGAAAGATCGGCACCGCGCGGGCGCCAAAATCGGGGTCCGGATGCTGCCCCGCGTGAAGGCTCAAGGTGTCGAATTTCAGGTAGTTGGGCTCGACCATTTCCTGTCCGCCGTTAGTGATGGAAACGCCCCGGTTCCGGGCGCGCCACCTTATAGCAGGCGAATTCCGGATTGCACACTCCGACACCCGCATGAACGACCAGCGACGGGTTGGGCTGCCGGCCCGATTCAAGCTAGAGTGGGCCGATGGGACCGCGACCGCTCCTTCCGCTCATCGCGCTCGGTGTGCTCTTGGCCGCAAGCCATGCACCGGCTCAGACCGAAAATAGTGCCCGCAAGCTGGTCGACCTGGAGCTGGTCCTGGCCGTCGACGTGTCGTCGAGTGTCGACCTTCAGGAATTTCACTTACAAATGAAGGGGCTCGCCCAGGCGTTTCGCGACCCCGCGGTTCTCGACGCGATCGAGCTCGCCGGCCCCAACGGGATCGCGGTGTCGCTGATTCAATGGTCGGATTGGTACAACCAGGAACTGTCGATCGACTGGATGCATATCAATGACGCCGCCGGCGCCGCCGTCTTCGCCACCGAGATCGATGGCGTCGCCCGCTACGGCAACGGCGGCAGCACGGCGATCGCCGGCGCGCTCCAATTCGCCACCCGCCAACTCGAGATCAACGACTACGATGCCGCGCGGCTGGCGATCGACGTCTCGGGCGACGGCTCCGCCAATCAGGGCGCGCAACCCGGTGATTTCCGCGACATCGCCGTTGCCAAAGGCATCACGATCAACGGATTGACGATCCTCAACGACAATTTCCGGCTCGACGACTACTACATCAACAATGTCATCGGCGGCCACGCCGCATTCGTCGTTCGCGCCGACGATTATTTCGATTTCGCCAAGGCGATCCTGCACAAATTGGTGCGCGAAATCGCCGGCCCGCCGGTCGCAATCGGCCCGCTGAACGGTCCCACTCAGACCGCGTCCGGCGTCCTCGCGGCGCCGACGCCTAATCGAGAAAATTCTTTAAAATCAGGTAATTAGATTTTTCGGAACCCAGAAAGACTTGGAGCCGCCGGGGTCAGGGCGGCTCCAAGGATCACAGGGAGGCGTCAACGAGGGTTGGATGTCGTCCGGGTTGCCGGTAGTGGTGTTCTCCCCGCAATTGCCACCCTAACGGCTAAACGTTAACATAAAGTTAATGAATTAACCATGTCTAGCCACATTTTAAGGAATTTTATTCTGTATTATTCTGATAATTGATTGAAATTATAGCAATATTTTAGCCAAATCGGGCCTCGAACCGGCACCGTCACGATACCTGCCAAAGGTTAACGTTCGATGAGCGCGGCAACGGCCAACCCGCGTCAAAATCACGCCAAACGCCTGATTTTAAGCCAAAAATTCGGAATCGATACGGCGCGCCGCCGTCAGGGACCGGGTAGATCCTGGCCTGGATCCCGTGAAATCGTTACTGCGCCGTCCATCCGCCATCGATGGGGACCGCCACGCCGGTAATCTGGGCGGCGGCATCGCTGCACAGGAACACGACCAGCCCGGCGACCTGTTCGACGGTCACGAACTGCTGGGACGGCTGTTTTTCCTGCAGAATGTCGCGGGCACCGGCCTCAATCTCGATGCCCTGCTCGGCCGCCCGCGCCGCAATCTGCCGCTCGATCAATTCCGTCCTCACCCAGCCCGGACAGACCGCGTTGCAGGTAACGCCGGTGCCGGCGTTCTCGAGAGCGACGGATTTGGTCAGGCCGACGATTCCATGCTTTGCCGCGACGTAGGCGGCCTTGTTGACCGATGCCACCAGACCGTGGACCGATGCTGTGTTCACCACGCGACCCCAGCCTCTTTCCCGCATGGGGGGAAGCGCCGCGCGTATCGCATGGAACACCGCCGACAGATTGATCGCGATGATGGCGTCCCACATCTCGGTCGGGAATTCATGCACCGGCGCGGTATGCTGAATCCCCGCGTTATTGACCAGGATATCGACCCCACCCAATTCCTCGGCGGTCGCGCCGACCAGCGCGGCGACCTCGTCCGGCTTGCTCATATCGGCATCGTTGAAAGCGGCTTTGACGCCGTGGTCGCGCGTCAGCCCGGCCGCGATATCCGCCATCTCGGCGGCGTCCGCCAGCCCGTTCAACATCACGTTGCAACCGTCTCGGGCAAGCGCGGTCGCGATCGCCAATCCGATTCCACTGGTCGACCCGGTAATCAACGCGGATTTTCCCTTCAACACCCGACAACTCCTTCGCTTCTAAATTCAGTTCCTTGTCGCCGACCACCGGCGAACGGGCTACCCGGCCAAGCTACTTCTTGAAAAACGCATCGGCGCCGGCGCGGTGCGCCTGCTTCTTTCGAATGTCGCCCCTGACGCGTTCGATCTCGGTCTCGAGTTCCGCGATATAGCCCTCCAATTCGTCGATCGACATCGGATCCAGGTTCTTTTTGGGCTTCGCTTGTTTCTGCGGTTCCAGGTCGTCCGGCTCCATGATCCATACCTCGTCGGTGCGGGGGTTGTCAGTCTGGCGCGGAGAGACTAGACCTGCAACACCGTCCACACGCGCACACGAAAAGAGCCGCCTATGACATCCGCCCTGCCCGACATGATGACCGCGATCGAAATCACCGAGCCCGGCGGACCGGACGTCCTGGTGGCGGGCGCGCGGGATCTCCCGGTCCCCGGCGACAACGAGGTCTTGATCAAGGTGGCGGCGGCCGGAGTCAATCGACCCGACGTGCTGCAACGCGAGGGAAATTATGCGCCGCCGCCGGGCGCCACGGACATTCCCGGGCTCGAGGTTGCGGGCACCATCGTCGCTGTCGGCGACAACAACGATCGGTGGAAAGTCGACGATCAGGTATGCGCCCTGGTCGCCGGCGGCGGCTACGCCGAATACTGCGTCGCCCCGGCGCTGCAATGCCTCCCCTTCCCCACCGGCTACGATCCGATTCGCGCGGCGGCAGTGCCGGAGACCTATTTCACCGTGTGGACCAATGTGTTCGAACGCGGCCGGCTGGTCCCCGGCGAAGCCTTTCTGGTGCATGGCGGGTCGAGCGGAATCGGCACCACCGCAATTCAATTGGCCAATGCCTTCGGCGCCCGCGTCTTCGCCACCGCCGGCTCGGCCGACAAGTGTCGCGCCTGCGAGGAGCTCGGCGCCGAGCGGGGCATCAACTATCGCGACGAAGACTTCGTCGAGGTCGTCCGCGGCCTCACCGATGACAAGGGAGTCGATCTTATCCTCGACATGGTCGGCGGCGATTACATCCAGCGCAACATCAGCGCGCTCGCCGTCGAAGGGCGTCTGGTGCAAATCGCCTTCCTCCGCGGCGCCAAGGCCGAAGTCAATTTCGGCCCGATGATGATGAAGCGATTGACCATAACCGGCTCGACCCTGCGGCCGCGCTCCATCGCCCAGAAAGCCGCCATCGCCGCGGCGCTCGAGGACAACGTGTGGCCGCTCCTCGATTCCGGGCAAATCGGTCCGGTCGTCCACGCGACCTATCCCCTCGCCGAAGCCGCGGCGGCGCATGCGCTGATGGATTCGAGCGCCCATATCGGCAAGATCATCCTGACGGTCTAGGATACCCGTGATCGAGAACGGACAGCACGGAGAACGATGATGATGTTCATACTGCATTGCTTGATCGAACCCGAACATCGCGACGAGAATCTGAGGCGACTGCAGGAGATGATGATCGGGCAGCCGGCGGACGTCAAAATCCTGGGGTCATGGCTGTCGGTCACCCAACTCGAGGGATGGGTAATATTCGAGGCGGCGGACGCGGCGTCGGTGACCAAACTGTTCCATCAATGGACCGATTTAAATGTCAATCACATCACGCCGATCATGGATGTCGAGAGCCTCTTGAAAGTGGTTGCTGAGGATAATCCTGCATAGGACCGGCCCGCCGCCGGGTCGCTGTGACGGCCAAGACTTGACCGCTCATTCAACCGCGAAGATTCACCAATTGATCGCCGTAGCCGCTGGGGTCGGTCACGATGTCGATCAGCGCCGGCCCGTCGATCGCAAAGGCTTCCGCCAGCACCGGCTCGAGCGAATCCTCCGCGGCGACGCGCCACGCCGGACAGCCTAGCGCCCGGGCGGCGGCAGCGAAGTCCACGCATGGGTACCGCACGCCCCGGCTCTGCCGTTGTTGGCGCTGCTGCTTGATGTCGATCAGCGACAACGCCGCGTCGTTGAGCACGACGACCGTGACGCGACAGCCGCGTTCGATGGCGGTCGCCATCTCGCCCAGACACATCATCAGTCCGCCGTCGCCGGTGATCGCAACCGTCCGGCGGTCGGGCTCCGCCAGCGCTGAGGCGATCGCCGCCGGCAGCGCGTAGCCCATCGTCGAAAGCCCGTTCGATTTGAGGACTCCGTAAGGCGCTTCGGCCTGCCAGCAGGACATGACGCTGAACATATGGGCACCCGAATCGATTGTCGCCCGACACCCGCGCGGCGCACCGGCGCAAACCGTCTCGGCGACCGACTGGGCGGTATGACCGACACCGTCGAGAGCGAGCCGGTCCCGCATGCCTCGGCGGAGCGCGGCGACCTCCGCAACCGACCACTCGGACCTCTCGACGAGCCCGATCAATTCATCGGCGATCGAACTCAAGTCGCCGATAATGCGGCCTGCAGGTTCCATCGGCAATACCGGTTCCGGACACAGGCGCAGATCGAGAACCGCCGCGCGGTAGCGCCACGGTCGGGGAATAATTTCGACCGGATCGAGACCGAAGCACAGGATCAGATCGGCTCGGTCCAGGCTTTCGGCCTCGGCCTCCGCGCCGGTGAACAGCCCGACCAGCCACGGCGACGAATCGGCGATGACGCCTTTGGCCTTGTAGGTCAAGAACACCGGGCATGCGAGCGCTTCCGCCAACCGCCGCAGAGCGGCCGGATTCCGGCCATAGCGCGCTTCGAGCCCGCCGATGACCACCGGCCGACGCGCATTGTGGAGCAATTCGACGGCATCGGGGGGAATCTCGACCGCGGGCGGCGGACGCGGCGGGCGCGCCTCACCATCGGCGGGGTCCGAAACGGGGGCAACCGCGTCTTCGGCGCTGAGATTGAACTGCACCGGTCCGAAGGGCGGCGTCAACGTCGCCTGAATACCGACTGCGAGATCGGCTAGGCCGGTCGCCGGACGGAGCCGCCCCTGCGCCTTGGTCACCGGCCGAAACAAGGCATTCTGATCGAACGCCTGATGCTGCGAGGATGCCGGACCATCGGTGAACAGGATCAGCGGCGACCGTTCGAGCTGGGCATAGGCCACGCCGTTGACGATACTGGCCGCCCCGGGGCCGATCCCCGCCAGCGCGACACCTGGCGTCCCGGTCAGTTCGCCGGTCACCGCGGCCATCAACGCCGCCGCGGTCTCGGTTCGAGTAAGAACGAAATCGATCCCGCGCGCCGCCGCCGCGTCGATGAGATCGAGGCTCGATCCGCCGCCCGGAATGCCGAAGATACGACCAACGCACGTATCGGCGAGGCGATCGGCGATCCCTTCGGCCAGCGTCTTTGTCGTGACCGTCATCGCCGCTGGTTCGTCGACCCGAACCAAGCAATCATATCGACGTCGATGCTCGGCTGCTGCGTAGCATCGGCCCTGGGACGGACGGCTTTCGGACGCCGCTTAGCCGGTCTAGACTGCGATCGAGCTTGGTCGCGCATTCGTTCCGCCGTTTTTTAGAGGCCATAGTGACCCCGGAAACCAGATACACCCGCAGTGGCTCTGTCAATATCGCCTATCAGGTCGTGGGTGACGGCCCCATCGACCTCGTATTCGTCCCCGGCTGGATCTCCAATATCGACGTCCTCTGGGAGGAGCCGACCATGGAGCGGTTTCTGCGCCGGCTGGCGTCGTTCTCGCGCCTGATCCTGTTCGACAAGCGGGGCACCGGCCTGTCGGACCGGGTCACCGATACGCCCACGCTCGAGGAGCGCATGGATGACGTGCGCGCGGTCATGGACGCCGTCGGTTCGAAGCAGGCGGCGTTGCTCGGATATTCGGAAGGCGGGTCAATGTGCGCTCTGTTTGCCGCGACCTACCCCAAGCGCACGACCGGCCTCATCATGATCGGCAGCTATGCCCGGCGGACGCGAACGGCGCACTAGCCTTATGGGCCGGAGCGCGCCGAAATCGAAGCCTGGATTGGTTTGATCGAGAAATCGTGGGGAACGCCTTTCGCCCTCGAGGAACGCGCGCCAAGCCATGTCGACGACGAGCGGTTCCGGCAGTGGTGGGCGCGTTTCTTGCGCATGAGCGCGAGCCCGGCCTCCGCCTCAGCACTGACGAGGGCCAATATGGAGATCGACATCCGCGACGTCCTGCCGACGATTCGCATCCCCGCCCTGATCGTCCATGCAACGGGCGACCGCGCGCTCGAGATCGGCCACGGCCATTATCTGGCCGACCAAATTCCGGGCGCCATATTCCGCGAGATCGATTCCGACGACCATCTGCCATGGCTCGACGGATCGGACGAGATCCTCCGCTGCGTCGAGGAGTTCCTCACTGGGGCCCGGCCATCACCGGCAATAAGCGACCGCGCCCTGTACACGATCATGTTCACCGACATCGTGGACTCGACGCGGAAAGCCGCCGAATCCGGCGATCTCGACTGGACCGACCTGCTCAATGCCCATCACGCGGCCGTACGCGCCGAGCTTGCCTCCTTTCATGGCCATGAAATCGACACGACCGGCGACGGCTTCGTCGCGGCCTTCGATGGCCCGGCGCGCGCGATCCAGTGCGCCAACGCCGCAATCCAGGTGGTCGGCCGGCTTGGCCTCAATATTCGGGTCGGGCTGCATACCGGTGAATGCGAGATTTCCGGGGACACCCTGGCCGGTCTGGCGGTGCATATCGCGGCCCGGGTTTCCGCCATCGCCGGGGCCGATGAGATCTTGGTTTCCCGGACCGTCAAAGACCTGGTTGCCGGCTCCGGAATCGCCTTCGACGATGCGGGTGTTCATGAGTTGAAAGGGGTGCCCGAACCCTGGCAGCTTTACCGCGCCGCGATGCGGTAGCGCGGGTCGGCGGCGGCAGCACGCTTTCTTTGACGGCGTTTGCAGGCTTTCGCACCGCGGCATAATCCCCTATATAACGGCGCAATCTAACAGACACCTTGCCGCGTACGCCGCGGCGTCCCATGATTCGGAGGACACATGGCGAAGTTGCCGTTGATGCCCAAGGCGACCGCCGCTTGGCTGGTCGATAACACGACACTGACCTTCGAGCAGATCGCCGAATTCTGCGGCTTGCACCTGCTCGAGGTGCAGGCCATCGCCGACGGCGATGCCGGCGCCGTGACACCGTTATCACCGATCACCAGCGGTCAGCTGACGCGCGATGAAATCGTTCGTGCCGAATCCAATTCGAAGGCCCACATGAATCTGTTGCAGACCGGGTTGCCGGAGCCGGTGGCGAGGCCCAAGGGCGCCCGCTACACGCCGGTCTCGAAACGTCAGGACAAACCCGATGCGATCGCCTGGATTCTGAAGAATTACCCCGAGGTCACCGACGCGCAAATCGGCAAGCTGATTGGGACCACGAAGAACACGATCACCGCGGTCCGCGAGCGCACCCATTGGAATGCGTCGAACATCCGCCAACGCAGCCCGGTCGAACTGGGCATATGCACGATGGATGAGCTGGAAGGCGTGATCATGCAGGCGCGCAAGAAGCTCGAGCGGGCGAAGAACAAGGCGGAGCGGGAAGCGCGACGGGCTGAGACCGCGTCGGCGAAGGCCAGCACTCCGGCTGTCGCGGCTCCCGAGGCCGCGTCGGAATCCGAGGCCGCACCGGAACCCGAGGCTCCGGCTCCGGAACCCGAGACGCCGGCTCCGGAAGCCGAGGCCCCGGCTCCCGCGGAGGGCGACGACACGGCACCATAGGCGACGCGTCGGACGGTCGGCGGAACCCGAGCCGTTTTCGGGTTTCGTCGATTCGGAATCGTCTAGACGTCATCCAACGTGGTCGTTTCGAACTCGGCCGGCAGGGTAATTTCGATCAGTTCCAGGTCATCGCTATGGGCGAGTTCGCGATGGCGGATGCCGGGCGGCTGATGGACGCATGACCCGGGTTCGAGCCGCACCTCGCCAACGCCCTCATATTCGAACACGACCCAGCCGCGGGTAACGTAGACCATTTGAAATTCGACGTCGTGGGTATGCCATTGCGGCACCGCCTCGGTCCCCGCCCGTGCCCGAATGACGTGGGCCCCGAATCGACCCGTCGTCGCGCCCTTGATCGCCAAGTCGCGATACTCGAAGAAGGCGCGCAGGCCGCCCGAAACGAAGGGCGTGTCCTTGGCGTGACTGACCGAGAATCCCGGCGGCACCGGGCCGCTTGCTGGTGAGCCGTGCGTTTCAGAATCGGTCACGTCCAAGCCTCCCGTCATTGCCTTGGTGCCGTAGATCGATCGCGCCCGCCGATCGACCCCAGATAATTCTATCCCTCCGTCACCGGGACGACGTAGTTGAGGCCCATGCGACCACCGTCTGGATAGATCGTCTGTCCGCTCAAGTAACTCGAATCGTCGCTCGCCAGGAACAGCGCGACCGACGCGATCTCCTCGGGCTCACCGACTCGACCCATCGGCGTGCGCGACATGATCTTGTCGCGTGCCGCCTTGTCGGTCATGACGTTCTTGAGGATTTCCGTACGAATGCTGCCCGGGCCGATGGCGTTAACCCGAATACCGTGCGGCAGCAGCGACAGCGACATTACTTTGGTCAGCTGCCGGACCCCGCCCTTGCTGGTCACGTAGGGCACCTGATTGGGGATCGCCAGCTCGGCGTTCACCGACGACATGTTGATAATGACTCCGCCATGGCCTTGCACCACCATCTGCCGCGCGGCGGCTTGTCCGGACAGGAACACGCCTTTGAGATTGACCGCGATGACGCGGTCGAAATCGGCTTCCTCGATATCCAGGAAATCCGCGGTGTGGATCGTCCCCGCGTTGCTGACACAAATATCGATCCTTCCGAAGGCCTCGACGGCGGCGGCGATCAGGGCTTCGACATCGCTTTTCCGCGATACGTCGCAGCGCTTGAAGATCGTGTTCTCCAGCCGGGCGGCGGCGGCGGCGCCCTTCTCTTCGTTGATGTCGCCCAATACCACCTTGGCGCCCTCGGCGACAAACCGCTCGGCGCAGGCCAGCCCGATCCCGTCGGCGCCGCCGGTGATAACCGCCACTTTGTCCTTGAGCCGCATGCTTTCCTCCCGCGCCGAAAGATCTCAAACACAGGGATACCCGCATTGATCGGGCGTTGCCAAGCCGAACGATGGCAAAGCGGAGAAATTTTCTATAATGGGTCGAGGAACGACCCAAACCGTGCGGTGAGGCGGCATGACCAAAATCTACGACCAGGACCTCGGCAAGAACGCCGCCAACTACGCATCGATGTCGCCGCTAACCTTTCTCGAACGGGCGGCGGCGGTCTACCCGGATCGGACCTCGGTCATCCATGGCGAACGGCGCTTCACTTGGCGTGAGACCTATGACCGCTGCCGGCGGCTGGCCTCGGCGCTGTCCCGGCGCGGTATCGGAAAAGGCGACACCGTCTCCGTTATGGCGCCCAATATACCGGAGATATTCGAGGCCCATTTCGGCGTCCCGATGACCGGTGCCGTGCTCAATGCGCTCAACTGCCGATTGGACGCGGAGACCATCGGCTTCATCCTCGATCACGGCGAAGCGAAGGTGCTCATCACCGATCGCGAGTTCTCGCCGATCATCGCCGAGGCGATGGCAAAGGTCGAACGCGACATCCTGATCATCGACATCGACGATCCGGCGGCGGTGGGCGGCGACCTGCTCGGCGAAAAGGACTACGAGGCCTTCCTCGACGAGGGCGACGCCGATTACCACTGGTCGTTGCCCGCTGACGAATGGGACGCGATCGCCCTCAACTACACGTCGGGCACCACGGGAAACCCGAAAGGCGTCGTCTATCACCATCGCGGCGCCTATCTCAATGCGGTCAGCAACATCATGGTCTGGGCCCTACCCCACCACCCGATCTATCTGTGGACGCTGCCGATGTTCCATTGCAACGGCTGGTGCTTCCCGTGGACGATCACGGCGATGGCCGGTACCCATGTCTGCCTGCGCCGGGTCGAGGCGAAGACCATGTTCGCGGCGTTCGCGGATCACCGCGTGTCCCACCTCTGCGGCGCGCCCGTCGTCCTCGGTATGCTGATTAATGCGACCGAGGCCGAGCGGCGGGATTTCTCTCAGCAAGTGGAATTCATGACGGCGGCGGCGCCACCGCCTCCGGCAGTGCTCGAGCGGATGGAGGAGATGGGCATCCGCGTCACCCATGTCTACGGCCTGACGGAGGTTTATGGACCGGCCGTGGTCTGTGCCTGGCATGACGAATGGGATCGGCTGCCGGCCGCCGAACGGGCCCGCGTAAAGTCGCGCCAGGGGGTGCGCTATCCGATGCTCGAGGCGTTGACCGTCGCCGACGCCGAGACCCTGGCGCCGGTGCCGTGGGATGGCGAGACCATGGGCGAAGTGATGATGAAGGGCCACATCGTGATGAAGGGCTACCTCAAGAACCCACGGGCGACCGAGGAAGCTTTCGCCGGCGACTGGTTCCATTCGGGCGATCTCGGCGTGATGCATCCCGACGGATATATCGAACTCAAGGACCGGTCGAAGGACATCATCATTTCCGGCGGCGAGAACATCTCGACGATCGAGGTCGAGGGCGTACTCTTTCGCCACCCGGCGGTGCTCGAAGCGGCGGTGGTGGCAAGACCCGACGAGAAATGGGGGGAAACACCCTGCGCTTTCGTCACCCTGAAAGACGGCGAAGCGGCGACCGCCGAGGACATCATCGCGTTCTGCCGCGACAACCTGGCCCATTTCAAATGCCCCAAGACGGTCGTCTTCGCCGACCTGCCAAAGACCTCGACCGGCAAGGTCCAGAAGTTCGTCCTCCGCGACCGCGCGGCCGCGCTGTAATGCCAATGCCCGGCGACACGGCATGGGCGTTTCTCGACAACCTGGCGGCCCGTTACGGCGCGGCGCCGGCATTTGTTTATCGCGACGAACCGATTTCCTTTCACGCTCTTGCCGCGGAAAGCCGCCGCGCCGCCCAGGGTCTCGCCGACCTGGGCGTGACCGCCGGCGACAGGGTTGCCTTGTGGCTGCCCAACGTGCCGGCATGGCCGGTCCTGTTTTTCGCCTGCGCCCGTCTCGGCGCGATCGCGGTCGCCGTCAATACGCGGTTCCGCAGCGCCGAGGTCGCCGACATCGTCGGCCGCTCGGACGCTAAAATCCTGGCGTTCTGGCCCGGATTCAAGGGCATCGATTTTCCCGGCATCCTCGCCGACATCCCGCGCCAAGACCTGCCCGCGCTCGAGACCCTGCTCCTCTATGAAGAGGACGGTGCGGGAGCAGCGGATTTAAGCTGGCCGGCAATCCGCTACAGCGACCTGTTCGAACGGCCGCCGCTCGCCGACGGCCGCGTTGGCGCCGATGCCGGCGCCGTGATCTTCACCACCTCGGGGACGACGCGGGCGCCGAAATTCGTCCTCCACGCCCAGCGGTCGTTGGTCGCCCACGCGGGAAACACGTCGCGCGCCTTCGCCTATGCCGCCTCCGGCAGCGTTCTGCTTCAGGCCCTTCCGCTCTGCGGAACGTTCGGCCACGCCCAGATGATGGCGGGGCTGGCGGCGGGCCGGCCGTCCATCCTGTTGCCGGCGTTCGACGGCCCCGCGGCCTGTGCCATGATACGGGAATGCCATGTCACCCATTTCAACGGCTCGGACGAAATGTTCCATCGCCTGTTCGACGCCGACCGCGACCGCACTGCGCTGCGGTCGCTCGTGGCCTGCGGCTTCGCGGCCTTCGACCCGTCGCTCGGCGGCATCGTCATTGACGGCGAGCGGCATGGTGTGCGGTTGCACGGGCTCTATGGCATGAGCGAGGTCCAGGCCCTGTTTTCCCGGCAACCGCCGGAGCGGCCGGTGGCCGAACGGGCCTTGGCTGGCGGCCTGCTGACGGCGGAAACCGCGCGGGTACGCGCCGTCGATCCCGAGTCGCGCGCGACACTCGCCCATGGCCAGAACGGTGAACTCGAAGTGTCGGGTCCGAGCCTGATGAGCGGCTATGACCGCGACCCCGAGGCGACCGCTGCGGCCATGACCGATGACGGGTTCCTGCGCACGGGCGACCTCGGCCACACGACAGGCGATGGCGGGTTCGTGTTCCTCTCGCGGATGGGCGACGTGCTGCGGCTCGGCGGCTACCTCGTCAGCCCGGCCGAAATCGAGACACAAATCACCGACCACCCCAGCGTTGCCGAATGCCAGGTCGTCGGCGTCGACACGCGCGACGGGCCGCGCGCCGTCGCCTTTGTGATCGCCACCGAAGGAGCGGCCGTCGACGGCGCGGCGCTAACGGCTCGATGCCGGCGGAACCTTGCCGGGTTCAAGGTCCCGGCCGCGATCGTCGCCATCGACGCCTTTCCGGTAACGCAGAGTCCCAACGGTGTGAAAATCCAGCGCGGCACATTGCGCGCAATGGCGCGGCAACACCTGACCGAGACAATCTAAACTACCGGCGACCGCAGCGCCTGAATCGCGGCGACCGCCGTTTCGTTAGTGATCTTCCATATTCGCGATCTGATCCTTGATTGCCAGTTTTTGCCGCTTCAAATCCTGTAGAGTGGCGGCATCCGGCATGGGGCGGCGCTCCTCTTCCTCGATGGTGGCTTCGAGTTCGGCATGCTTGTCGTGGAGAGCCCTGATCCGATCATCTTGCGTCACGCTGTCCTCCCTCCAATTCGGACTGTGTCGTCCTCGGGCCAAAGTCGCGGTGATCTACCGCGCGCCCGGCGCCGACCTTTGCAAGGGGATGACCTCGCGCGTAAACGGCACCGCCGCGATTGGACCCGATTTCCCGATTCAAGATAGAACCGGCACCGGTCGGTCGTCAATTTTGCCGGTCCCGGGAGCCTGAAAACGCAACAATATTGCGCTCTTGGGAGTCGCCAGCCCCGCTTTACCCTGCGCCGCGACGCATGGTAAAGACCGATGATGTCGGAACATCCAAGGCTCATCGTGGGGATCAGCGGCGCGTCCGGCGTGGCCTATGGCGTCCGCATGCTCGAGACGCTGAAACCACTGCCGATCGAAACCCACCTCATCGTCTCACAATCGGCGGAGTTGACCATCGCCTATGAGATGGATCGCAAGATGGCGGACATTCGAGCCCTCGCCGATCGGGTCTATCCGGTGCACGATGTCGGCGCCGCCGTATCGAGCGGGTCCTTTCGGACCTCGGGCATGGTCATCGCCCCGTGTTCGATGCGAACGCTCGGCGAGATTGCCTCGGGTGTAACCTCGAATTTGCTGACCCGCGCCGCCGACGTCGTTCTCAAGGAGCGCCGCCGCCTGGTGTTGATGGTGCGCGAGACGCCGTTCCACAACGTCCACCTGCGCAATATGCTGACGGTCTCCGAGATGGGTGCGATCGTGGCCCCGCCGTTACCGGCCTTCTATGCCGCGCCGCAATCGATCGACGACATCCTCGACCATTCGGTGGGCCGAGTGCTCGATCTTTTCGGCATCGATACCGGCAAGGTCCGACGCTGGGGCGAGCTCAGCGGCAAACGCAAAAGGTCGAAGACCGGCTAGATTGGGCCGGGTGCCCGGCTGCCTATTCGTCGAACGCTTTTTCCCAGTACGGAAGTCCGTCGGCGTGATGGCCGATTATGCGCCACTGGCCGTCCTCCTTGCGGAAGACGCTGGTTTCCCGAAGGAGGTTTTCCGCGATTTGCCCATCGGGCCGCTTGACCGCGCCCTTGGTGTAGTGCGCGGCCATCGCCATGTCGCCGCCGACGACAATATGAATGTCGTGACCTTCCACAGTGCCGCTAGAGCTCTTTTCGGCCTGCGCCGTCCAGTCGGCATGGATTGCGTCCCAGCCGATCCGAAAGGTGCCCTCGGCACCCATATAGGTGGCGTCATCGGCGTGCGAATACAATTCCGCGAAGGGTTTCGGATCGCCGTTCAACATCGCGTTCAAGACTACGAACCATTGATCGACCGCGTCCCTGACCGCCTTTTCGTCGTCCATCGAATCCTCCTGGTCCGTCGCCATCTTTTCGCCGCCGGCGCCTGCAGCGCCCGTCAGCAACACGAACACCAGCACCACAGCCCACCGTTTCAACAGGATTGTGCCATTCAACCAATTGGATATACACCGGCGGAATTCTAACCCCTGTTCGGCAGCCGGTCGACCAAAGGTTCGCCCGACAGCCCGGGCCCCCTCGACATTCACCGGATGACCTCACCAACGCACGTCATCGAAGTAGAAATACATCTAGGAAATCCGGGTGTTGAACGTCGGAACGGTTTGGGCCTTATTTCTGCCAGGACAAGCTCACATATCTAATCCGAGGAGGTCCGCCATTGTCCTATCGATTTGTCGCTGTGCTTATTGCGTCCGCTCTGTTGTCAATGATCGCGGCCGATCCGGCCAGGGCGCAGTCGACCTCGGCGACGGACGTCGATTTTGATGCCCTCATATTGAGAGATTTCATCGCCTACGATGCGGACTACGAACGTAATCGCGAAGTGCGTCAACGAGGCCTCGACGGCCTCAACGAACTGAGCGAACAAGGCAGGCCACCCGAGCACGACTTGGGCTTTCTCGATCGAATTTCATCGCCAAATGCATTGCTCGCTTACCTCGAGGCCCTTCGTGTTTCGGAAATTGCCAGTACCGGACGTGACAATCGCGACGAGCTCGGCGCCGCGACGACGGTGGTCTCACAGGTCCTATTCAAGTCCAATCTGCGTAGACTCTATCGGGAACATGGACGGAGCCCTGGGATCGACCATAGCCTGGCCGGTGTCTATCGGGGCTTCCTCGACTCATGGCAGGACTCGCGCGCAGGCTATTGGGGTGCGTGGTACATATCACGGGGCAAGCTGTATAGGAGCGCCGATCTAAGTTTCACGTATCACACGGTGGCCTATCGGCGCGGGCAAGTGAATTACCTGGATCGAATCGTCCGCACGACACTGGAAATCAAGGATAGGGACTATCCATATGGCTGGCTGCACCGTGGCCGGTACAACAATCACAACAACTACGATGTCGTCAGGATATTCGCTCTCGGTTGGCCCCTATTGAGTGAGTCCGAAAAAGCTCTGACCGCCCAGCAAATCGGCGAGTTGGTACATTGGACGGTGAGCCAGTCGCTGGCGTCCGACGGCTCGTTCGTCGTCGACCAGACATTCTACAACCGAACCTCCGATGCCTACTATTTCGGCGTGTCTTTCCTCGATGCGGCCGGCTATTGGGACAATGCCAAGCGATTCTGGACCGATGCCGACTTTCCCGAAGCGATAGCCACTTGCCGCGCCATCAAGGCCCGATTGGAATTTCTGGCGCTCGAAGGCGAAAGTGCTGTATCCGCGCTGCGGAAACTACGCGCGTGTTAGGGTTCGAAGAATTGTCGGATCGACCGCCTCCCTAACCGCCGTTTCGTCACTCATCGAAACCTTCTGTGATGTCGTCATCCAGTCGCCCTCGACGGTCAGAATCAAGGACACGAGTACCAAGCACCGCCGCCACGACATGATGGCGCCTTTCCGCGAATTCGATCGATCGTCGTAGAATCATAGCTTCCGACCCGCGGTCGATGGAGCATCGGCGGATATCTTGGGACGGTGCCGAAAGCCCTGCCAAACCGGCGTGCATCCCGATTGTGAGCGGCGGAAATTAGGTGCATTTTATGACTCATCGCCCGTCTTCCTCGAATTCGGGCCCAACCACCGAGTAGTGTCTTGCGATGTCTTTCGACCGCGTGATGTGGGCCTGTGCGGCTCTGTTCGTCATCTTCGGTTTGGCCTTGCTGGTCACCGAAGACGATGTTTCGCAGAACCTTGCCATTGGTCTGAGCACGCTGTGCCTCGGCTGTTTCGGATTGGCGATGGCCGGCGGCGGCGTGGCGAAAGGACAGATCAGGTTCCAAACCGCGGTGATTCAGCGCCGCACCCAGCCGCGCGCTTTTTGGGCGGCCATCGTCCTCGTCTCGGCCGCCGGCGGGGGTACCATTGTCGCCGCTCTGTGGGCGCTGTTCGTCAGGCCGTGGTAGTGGGCGAATGGCGCCGACGGAAAAACGTATGCACGTTTTCGGCGATCATGTCGCGGTCGTCTCTTCGGCCCGGTCCGAGAGCCAGGCGGCGCACCCGGACAGAATGATTTCGACGTTTTCGTGATCGCCCGTCGAAGGCCGCGGCGTCAACGCGCCGAGATAGACCATCATGTTGGAATCGGCGTCGATCAGTGCCTGTTCGGTGCTGACTTCATGCGGTGGCCGGTCATCGGCCCACGAGGCGAGAACGACCTGCTCCGCGTGTTCGGTATCGATTTCGACCTTTTGTAAGCGCCGGCGCACCGACTCGACGAGTATGTCGGGAAACGGTTCGTGTCCGTCGCGAAGGTCGGTGCGCAGGGTGCGCAGATAGCGGACCACCGAATGATGCCAATCTTCGACCATGTCGGAAAGCTCATAGAGATCCGGGCCACCGACATGGCCGCGCCCGCTGGCCCCCATCCACGCGCAAAACAACAGTAAATTGACATCGACGCCATAGTTGTCCTGAAACCCGAGGCAAGCCTCCGCGACGCCGTCATGGCCATAGACCGCCAGGGAAAAGTCCCAGAACTCGGTGGGTGGGAAATCAGTCATCCGAATCGCGGCGGCAACCCCTTTTGCGCACAGTTTCCCCGATCCTCGGCGCATCATCAAGTCCGCCGGCAGGAGGATCGCCGGACTCGGAAGCCGACAATCGGATCGAGGCCGCGCTGTCACTTCGAGCGAAGTTTTGTTACACTTTCCGATCCTACGATAATCACACCGGCCTATGGACGAACGGGATACGCAAGCCTTGCATCGGCGCCTTGACGGGTTGCGTAGCGAGCATCGCGACCTCGATGATATCATTGGAAATCTGACCTCGAAGGGACCGTTCGACCAGCTCCAGATTCAGCGCCTGAAAAAACGCAAGCTGCGCCTCAAGGACGAGATTCAGCGGCTCGAAGACCAGCTCTTCCCGGACATAGTCGCGTGACCGATGCGGCGCTTGCTTGCCAAACCGGGGCACGGACGTATAATCCCGCGCTTTTCCGCAAGGGGACGCCTGTCACATGAACGAAGCGGCATCAGCACCTCCGGTCGGCATTATCATGGGCAGCCAGTCCGACTGGAAAACGATGAAGGCGGCGGCCGATGTTCTTGACGCCATTGGCGTCGCCTATGAAACGAGGATAATCTCCGCCCACCGGACGCCGGACCGACTTTACGCTTATGCCAAGGAAGCACGCGGTCGTGGACTGCGGGTCATCATCGCGGGCGCCGGCGGGGCCGCGCACCTGCCCGGGATGACCGCATCGATGACGCCGCTGCCGGTGCTCGGCGTGCCCATCGAAAGCCAATCGCTCAACGGACTGGACAGTCTGTTGTCGATCGTCCAGATGCCCGCCGGTATTCCCGTTGCGACGTTGGCGATTGGCGTTGCCGGCGCCAAAAACGCGGCCCTGTTGGCCGGGTCCATTGTCGCGCTGGGCGATGAGGCTGTCGCCGCCGCGCTTGACGATTGGCGGGCGCGGCAGACGGCGGCGGTTGCGGAGACACCCGCGGACAAGACGTGACCGACACCGATCGTGGCGTCGTCGCTCCCGGCGGCACGATCGGCATCCTTGGCGGCGGACAGTTGGGCCGGATGACCGCGCTCGCGGCGGCGCGGCTCGGCTACCGCTGCCACATCTATGGCCCGGAAGCGGACAGCCCGGCCATGCAGGTTGCGGCGACGGCAACGGTCGCCGCCTATGACGACCGTGCCGCGCTGGCCCGATTCGCCGCCGCCGTCGACGTCGTCACCTACGAATTCGAGAACGTCCCCGCGGCGAGCGTCGAATTCCTGCAGCAAGCGGTCCCGGTGCGCCCGGGCCCGGCACCGCTTTATCTGGCTCAAAACCGATTGCGCGAGAAGGAGTTTCTGAACCGGTACGGCGCCCGGACCGCCCCGTATCGAGGCGTGACGGGGATCGCCGACCTGGACGTCGCGCTGGCCGAAATCGGTCGTCCGGTGGTCCTCAAATCGACCATGTTCGGATATGACGGCAAGGGCCAGGTCATGATCGGTGACGATACGCATGCCGCCGCCGCTTGGGCCGAGATGGGCTCCGACGAAGGCCTCCTCGAGGGCTTTGTCGATTTCGTCATGGAGGCTTCGGTGATCGTTGCGCGCGGCCTCGACGGCTCGGTCGCGTCCTATGTCCCGGTCGAGAACCGGCACCGCGACCACATTCTCCACACCACCGTGGCGCCGGCGAAGATCTCACCGGAGCTGGCGGCGGAGGCCGAGGCGGTCGCGGCACGGATTGCCGAGGCCCTCGATCTTGTCGGCCTTCTCGCGGTCGAATTGTTCGTAGCCCGCGACGGGCATCTCCTGGTCAACGAGATTGCCCCGCGGCCGCACAATTCAGGCCACTGGACGATCGACGCCTGCGCGACAAGCCAGTTCGAGCAGTTTGTCCGCGCCGTCTGCGGCCTGCCTCTGGGCGCCACGCAACGCCATTCCGACGCCGAAATGATCAACTTGCTCGGCAACGACGTCGACGACTGGCACCTCTACCTCGCCGAAGCCGGCGCCCACCTCCACCTCTATGGCAAGCGCGAGGCGCGGCCCGGGCGCAAGATGGGGCACGTCACGCGGGTTTTCCCGATCGCCGACACCAGTCGCCGGCGTTCTGACTGCTAACGCCGGCTCGGGCGCGGCCGCATCATGCGGAACGGATCGGGCAGGCCATCGACCAGCTTCTTGATCCGACCGATCGCCTTCGGAACCTGCCCCACGTCCTTGATACGCCGGTCGAGAAAGGCCCAACTGTCGGCGAAATCGTCCGACGAATCGTCGAGCCAGTAGATCAGGGTCGAACTATAGACCCCAGCGAGGAGCATGCGCTTGGTGTAGTAATTGTAGTCGGTCGCGCGGTCGCCGGCGGCGTACCAGATAGCGTCGACGGTGCGATAGAGGCTGCGCGCGGCGAGCCCGATATTCTGTGGCAGCGCCAAAACCGATAGGCCGCGGCGAATGGCCTCTCGGTAGGGCGCATTGGCTTCGAGGCGCAGCCGCACCGCAAGGGTGACCCGCTCGTGAACGCGCATGGCATCGAGGTCGTGATCGGACATCGTCTCCAACATGTGAATGTCCGCTCGGCGCAGGAATGCTTCGAGCGCGTCGATGGCGCCGCCGGGAAAGGCGATCAGCACATCGGCGCGGCTCAAACCGAGCGTCCGGGCGCCATGTTTCAGCGCCGCCGCCGTCCAGCCGTCAAAGGGGACGTGGGCGAGCGTCGCCTCGAGAAGCGCCGCGTTCTGGATATCACGGTCGGTCATCTGGTTCCTCCTCCGGCACCGGATCGGGCGCGGCACCTCGCCCCTTTTCCAACTCCTCGACATAGCCGAACAACGACAAATCGGCCATACGCATCGGATACAGCACGCCGTCGAGGTGATCGCATTCGTGCTGGATAACGCGGGCATGATAGCCGCGGGCTTCGCGGTCGATCGTTTCGCCATCCAATCCAGTGGCCCGATACCGGATGTGCGTGTAACGCGGGACCGCGCCGATCATATCGGGGAGTGACAGACAGCCCTCCCAGCCGAGCTCCTGCTCGTCGCTCAGAACGTCGATTTCGGGATTGATCAATGTCATCAGCGGGATCGCATCCTCACCCGACCGTTCGGCCGGAACCTCCAGGATGACAAGACGCAAGGGCACATGGACCTGCGGCGCGGCCAGCCCGATACCCCCGCTATCGCGCAATGTCGTCTCCATATCGGCGACAAGCGCGTGGACCTCGGGCGCCGACGGGTCGTCCACCGGCAGCGCCGATTGGCGTAGGATGGGGTACCCCATGCGGGCTATTTTCAGGATCGCCATGGCATGGATATAGGGCCTATCGGCCGCCACATAAAGCGCCGGACGCGGGGAACTCCCCCCTTCACAGGGCTACGCCGGTGTGTTATGTACCGCGCCCATCCTCAAGGGATGTGGTCCGAACAGCCTTTGAACAATTCACGAGGTGTTTCGACGTGCAAGTTATCGTACGCGACAACAATGTCGATCAGGCCCTTCGCGCACTCAAGAAGAAGATGCAGCGCGAAGGCATTTTTCGCGAAATGAAGCTCCGCCGCAGTTACGAGAAGCCCTCCGAAAAGCGTGCCCGCGAAAAAGCGGAAGCGGTTCGCCGCGCCCGCAAGCTGGCCCGCAAACGAATGGAACGCGAAGGCTATTAGACCGTTCGTCGGAAAGCATCGTCGGGACGCCCGTCCGTGATGGCGGGCGTTTTTGATTCTTTCCCCACGTTCGCCGCCGAATTCGGGCGCGCCACGCCGGCTTCATGCGCCAGGCGCAAATCACAGCAGCAAAAACGGCTTGGCACGGATATACTCAAGCCCGACCGGCGATAGGGCGCGACAGCGCCAATGCGGTCGTGAATTCGGCGCGCGATCATGGGCACAAGGAGAAGGCAGGAAATGACGCACCTTCGGCCATTGCACACGATAAAATATGTCGCGCTGGCGGTCGCCTTGATCTTGGCGCCGGCTCTGCCGAGCGCGTCTCAGTCACTCGACGGACTGCTGACGCAGCTTCAGGATGCCAAGGACCGGCTCGATCTGACACCGGAACAGAAATCGAAAGTCCGACCCATCCTCGTCGCCAGCGTCCAGGAACGCGAGAAGGTGTTGGGAAATTTCGGGCTCCAGGGCGACCTGAAATCGGCCAAGTACATGACCCTGAGGCAAAAATGGGACCTCATCAAACAGCTGCACGGGATCAATGAAAGAACGGAAAACAAGCTTCGGCCGATCTTGAGTTCGGCGCAAATGCGGCAATATCAGGAAATCGAGGACGAATTCCGTCAGCAATTGGAAAATCGGATTACGGCGCGCCGGGACAGATAGGGCGACCGCCGAAAGTTCGAACAAGTCGTAGGAGAAGGAATGGCACGCAAACCGAATTACAAGTTCGATAGAATGGAGCGCCAACGGGCCAAGGCCGCCAAGAAGGCGGCGCGCGCCGAAGCCAAAGCCGCGCGCGCCGAGCAGCGCCGAGCCGACGACGGTGAGGGCACCGAAGCGGCCGAGGGCGCCGAAGCGGTCGAGGGCACCGAAGCAGCCGAGGGTACCGAAGCGGCGGAGGGTACCGAAGCGGTCGAGACCCCCGAAGAAGAGCGACGGACGGCGGATTCGCCGGTCGAGTAGGGCGCGTTGGGCGCTGGACAAAGCGCCAACCGATCACAATCTATGATCCGTAACCGGGCGCGGTATTGCCCGCTTTTTCGAAATTCATTCGAACGGATCGAGCCCATGCCGGAAGTCTTGGAAATGGCCGCCGCCTCCGATCGGCAGCCGGCGCACGCCGGCTATCGCGTGGTCATCGAACCCGCCGCCAGCCGCGTGCGGGCGGTGGTCAACGGCACCGTTGTGGCCGACAGCGAGCGGTCTCTGGTCATGCGCGAGACCCGGCTGCCGTGGGTCTATTACTTCCCGCGCGAAGACGTCCGCACGGACCTCATGGAACGCAGCAGCCACCACACCAATTGCCCGTTCAAGGGCGACGCCTCCTATTGGACGCTGACCGTCGGCGACCGTTCCGCCGCGAATGCCGCCTGGAGTTATGAGGAGCCGTTCGACGAATCGGCATTGGTCAAGGACTACATCGCCTTCGACTGGAACGCGGTCGACACCTGGTACGTCGGCGACAGCGCGCTGGCCGAGCAACCGGCCGACGATTCGTCGACCAAATCCAACCCGTTCGTCGATTGGCTGGTTCAGGAAGCTTGGCAGGCGAAGACGACCAAGGATTTCGTCGCGCGGTTGGCAGACGCCCTCGTGAGACACGGATTTCCGCTGTGGCGATTGCGTCTGCTCGTGCGCACCCTGAACCCTCAATTGGTGGCCCGCGGCTATACGTGGCAGCGCGGTGTCGACGGAATTTCTGAGTACGAGGCCTCGCACGAGGCGGTCCAAACCGCGGCCTTCCAGGACAGTCCGTTCGCCGCGATCCTCAACGGCGAAGGCGGCATCCGCCGCCGGCTCGAAGGGGACGACCCGCGGCTCGACTATCCGGTCCTGGTCGATCTGGTCGAAGAAGGCGCCACCGATTACGTGGCCATGCCGCTGCGTTTCTCGGACGGACAGGTCAATATCATGACCCTGGTCTCGGATCGGCGCGGCGGATTTTCGACCGACGATTTGGGACAAATTTACGAGATTCTGCCGAGTCTCAGTCGGCAACTCGAAGCCCATGCCCATCGCGTTTCGTCGATGACGTTGATGAAAACCTATCTCGGCCGCAACGCGGGCGAGCGCGTGATGAACGGCCTCGTCAAGCGCGGCGATGGGGAGAATCTGCATGCGGTGATCTGGTTTTCGGATTTGCGCAATTCGACATCGCTGGCGGAATCGCTGTCGCGTGAGGACTTTCTAGCGACCCTCAATCAGTATTTCGACGCCGTCGCCGGCGCGGTCATCGACCATGGCGGCGAGGTTCTGAAATTCATCGGCGACGCGGTGCTGGCGATTTTTCCGATCACCGACCCCGACACGCCCAATCCGGAAGCCGGCGCCCGGGCTCTCGCCGCGGTCCGCGATGCCCAAGCCCGAATGGCGGCCAACAATCTCGAACGTGTGGCCGGCGGCGAGCCGCCACTGGTTTTCGGCACCGGGCTGCATCGTGGCGATCTGACGTTCGGCAATATCGGCACCGTCGGGCGGCTCGACTTTACGGTCATCGGTCCGGCGGTCAACGAAGCATCCCGGATCGAAGCGCTGACCAAGCCGCTTGGCGTTCCCGTGCTGCTTTCTTCGGCCATTGCAGGCAGCGTCGACCACGAGCTGGTTTCCCTCGGCGAACACGAACTCCGTGGCGTACGCGGCAAACGCGAAATATTCTCGTTGCCTGACGCGCCCGATCTGGGCATATCGACAGCAGTTCCCGCAAACCCAACAGCGACCGTCACCGCATCATGATGTGCTGCGTGTAGCGGCGTCAGCCGTCGACGAAGATCGCTTGGACTTCATTGGCCGCATCGACACGCGGCGTCGGGACGCCGAGCGCCAGCGTCCAACGCACATCGGGATAGTTGCGGGCGGCGGCGCGAAACACCGCCGTCCACCATTCCGGCACCTTGATCGTAATGTGGCAGTTCTCGCCGGTGGGTAGCGTCTTCTTCGCGGCGAAACAGGCGACGCTTGCGAAGAGGAATTTGTTGGCATAGCCAAACAGTTCGTCGACGATCCAGCCCATATCCTGTTCCGGGCAATGCTCGAGAACGTCGGTACAGATGACGCCGTCGAAGCGGCCCTCGGGGACCGCGTCGTAGGGTGCATAGGCGGGGTCGTAGAGGGTGATATCTTCGATTCCCCAATATTGGCGAAGACCTTGAAATACTTCGCCGTCCAGAGCTTTGATCGGGATGTTGTCGTAAGAATTGGCCTTGCCGGCACCGTAGTCGAGCAGGGTTTCGGTGTGATGGGCGTCGACCAGTGTCTTGATGCGCGCGGCATGCGTGCCGAGGCTGGCGCCGTCGAAGGTTTGCTCGGGCGATCGACCCTGGTCGGGCATGCCCATTTCATGCATTTCACGGTAGAGCGCGATCAATTCCCGGTAGCGCGGGCTCGGTGAATGACGGCTCAACTCAGGGTCGAAAATCGGAGTTGGGATGCGCGGCACCGCCGAGACGCCTTGACGGTCCGCCTCCGCCGCTCGCCCGCCGTCGGGCAGCTGAAGATTGGCCACCCGCCTCCCCCCGGCGTTCGCGGCATGGACCGACTTCGCCATGATGCTGGCCCACGGCTCGACATGATTCATACGGCGATGGTCGCGGAACCACTCGAGTTCAAACTCGCAGCCTTCGACCTCTGGCCAGAACGGCGCGCCCTGGGTGAAATGGGCCAGCCTGACTCCCTCTCTGGGCGGATCGTAACCGACCAGATGGTTCCACGTTTCGGGAAGGTCGCCGATGCGTTCCTCGTCGATCCAGGTCTTGAGATCGAGCGGGACGTTCGCCGGATCCTCGACGAACTCGGGTGTCAACGTGCGGCACCGCGGACAATTGAACAGTGCCACCGAGGGCCATTCGAAATAGCGCGGGTTCTTGACGACCATGACATCGTAGCGGTCGTCGGCCAAAGCGAAGAGCTCGGTGATGTCGCCGAGGACGATGACGTCGCAGTCCATGAACAGGGCCCAGCCCTCGTAATCGCAGAGCCACGGCACGAGAAATCGGCTGAACGTGAAGGCGGTCAGGCCGGTGCGGGTGAGCGGCAATTGGCGGATCATCAGCGGGCTGATCGAAACCGGTTCGCTGGCGCGCTGCGCAATCGAGAATTGCGCGACGTTATAGGCGAGCGGCTGGCGCGGGTCGTAGCCGATGAAGATTCGATGCACGCTCATGGTCTCTCACTTGGCATGATTCCGGTCATCCGCCGTGGGCTGCGGCTGCAATCAACGTATATAGGGCGTCCTCGCATTCGGCAACGGCTGCCCCCAGATCGCCATGCCATGTTCCAACCAGGAGTCAAATGGACCTCAAGGGTTGGATTTGCTACCGTCTTTGGTCGGTTGGAGGCGCTATTCGGGAAGCATCGGCCTATCAGTCCAGACCGCTTTCTCCATTGCAGGCCACCTTGCTGAAACTTAGAACGCAAACTAGCCCAAAAAGCATATGCATGAGACTACGGTCCTGGAACCGTCGGGAGAACGCAAATGCCGAAGGACACCTTTTCAGCTCATCGTCACGACCATGACACACTGATCCTGTCGCCGCATCACACGGCCATACTCGTGGTCGACATGCTCAACGATTTTTGCAGTGAAGGCGGCGCCATGGTGTTGCCCGGCGCGGAGCGGCTCTACGGGCCTCAGAATACGGTGATCGCTGCGGCTCGCGCGGGTGGAGCCGCGGTGGCGTTCGTCAATGATTGCCACCGCCCCGAGATGCGGCGGGACCGCGAGTTTCTCAAAAGGGAACCACATTGTATCGAAGGAACCTGGGGTGCCGAAATTGTCGACGCGCTGGACCAACAAGACAGCGATATCCGCGTCGTCAAACGACGCTTTTCGGGCTTCTTCAACACCGACCTCGACCTCACTTTGAAGGACATGGAGGTCGACGCCGTCGTCGTCATGGGGGTGGTTACGAATATCTGTGTGCGCTCGACCGCCCACGACGCGTTCTTTCATGGTTACCGCATTGTCGTGCCGGACGACTGTGTCGCGGCGACGGGACCGCGTGAACAGGAATCAAGCCTCTACGATATCGCGACGCATTTCGGCTGGGTGTCGGAGGCGGACGAGGTTGCACGATCGTTGACCGAAGGAACGATGATCGCCGGCAAGGAAATCCCAGCTTAAGACGGGAGCGGAGGCCGGGAGCATCGCATAGGCGATCAATCCCCGCCGGCACCCGTTGCGTCATCGTCGCAGGTTATGCAATCGACGACCGCGCCGATCTTGGCCTCGCGGCCATCCTCGGTCAGCACCCAGGGGCGCTCGGCCATCGGCGGATGGTGGCGAACGTGGCGGGCATGGCCGCAATCGAGGTCGGCCACCCAATGGCCGTCCTCGTCACGGTGGAAACCGACGATGCGCCGTCGCATGGGGATCAACGATTGCGGTCGCGACGCGACGCCCAACCGCTCACAGCCCGACCTTTTTCAAGGCGGATTTCTGACGCTTCGCCAAGGCGGAAAGGTCGAAGTCGCCGATCAGTTCGTGGAACATCCGGTACCAATTGATCTCCGCATTGAGGCGCAGGAAGACCGAGCCGAGACCGATCGCCGCGCGGTCCATCAAGACGAACTCCCGCGGCGGCATGACGCCGCCGAGCCGGCGCAGCTCGCTATGCACCTTTTCGGCGACTCGGGCGCCGTAGACGGTGCCCTGTTCGGCCTGAATGCGGCGCACCTTGTCCTCCATCAGCGGCGCGTAGACGAACCGCGCCCACAGGTTGAGCACTTCGATCACGTCCTTGCCGAGATCGCGGAAACCCCAAGTCTCGTATGCATGCACCGCCAGGTCCTGATCGTCGTCGCGCAACGCATGATAGAGATCGATCACGCCGCCGACGAAGGACGGGGGAAAGACGCGGATACAGCCGAAATCGAGCAGGTTGACCGTGCCGTCGCGGCGCGCGGTGTAGTTGCCGAGATGCGGGTCGCCATGGATCACGCCGTAATCGTAGAACGGCACGTACCAGGCGCGGAACATGTTGTAGGCGACGGCATTGCGCATGTCCTGGTGGGAATCGACGAAATCGAGCAGCGGTTCGCCATCGAGCCAGGTCATCGTCAGCAGGCGGTCGGTCGACAACTCGTCGACCGGTTCGGGCACGAAGACCCCCGGCTCCTTGGCCAGCATGAGCTGATAGAGCCGCATGTGCCGGCCCTCTCGGGCGTAGTCCAATTCCTCGCGCAGGCGGGCCGAAATCTCCTTGTGGATTTCACCGGTCGACACCGCCTTGTCGTAGCGCTCGTAGATCGAGAAAATGATGCGGAGCTGCCGCAGGTCGGCTTCGACGACCGACGCCATGTCGGGGTATTGCAGCTTGCACGCGAGCTGCCGCCCATCGAGCCCTGTGGCGCGATGGACCTGTCCGAGCGATGCCGCCCGTGCGGCCTCGCGGCCGAATGACGCAAACCGCTTCTGCCAATCGCCACCGAGTTCGGTCGCCATGCGGCGGCGGACGAAGACCCACCCCATGGCCGGGGCATTCGACTGCAGTTCGGTGAACTGTTCGGCGTACTCGCCGGGCAGCATATCGGGGATCGTGCTCATCAACTGAGCGACCTTCATCAACGGCCCCTTGAGTCCGCCGAGCGCGGTGGTCAACTCCTTGGCGTGCAGGCCGCGGTCGATCGACACGCCGAAGAAACGCTGGCCGGCCAGGCGCGCCGCGAGTGTACCGACTGCGGTGCCGACCTGGGCATAACGGCGAACCCGACCGCCAAGGCTGTCATCCTCGCCGGAGAGCGGGTCGCCGTCGTCCGCCGGATCGTCGCTCACACGGCCCCGTCGAGCGCTTCCAGCTCATCGATCAATTGTTCGACGACGCCGAGTCCGCGCTGCCAGAACGCCGGATCCCCGGCATCGAGGCCGAACGGCTCGAGCAGTTCGCGATGCCGCTTCGTGCCGCCCGCACGCAACATATCCAGGTACCTGTCGGCGAAGCCCGATTCCGATTCCTGATAGACGGCATAAAGCGCATTCACCAGGCAATCGCCGAAGGCATAGGCGTAGACGTAGAACGGCGAATGGATGAAGTGCGGAATATAGGTCCAATAGTAGCGATAATCGCCATCCAGTTCGATCGCCGGGCCCAGGCTCTCGCCTTGGACCTCGAACCATATCTCGTTGAGACGATCGATCGACAATTCGCCCGCGCGACGCTCGTCATGGACCTTGCGCTCGAACTCGTGGAAAGCGATCTGCCGGACCACCGTGTTCAGCATGTCCTCGACCTTGGCGGCGATCAGGGCGCGGCGACGGGCCGCGTCATCGGTCGCGCGTAACAATGCCTGGAAAGTCAGCATCTCGCCGAACACCGATGCCGTCTCGGCGAGGGTCAACGGCGTATCGGCCAGCAACAATCCTTGCGGAGCCGCCAACACCTGGTGAACGCCATGGCCCAATTCGTGGGCTACGGTCATGACGTCGCGGGTCTTGCCCTGGTAGTTGACCAGGATATAGGGGTGCACGCTGGGCACGGTGGAGTGGGAGAAGGCTCCCGGCGACTTGCCCGGCCTTACCGGCGCATCGATCCACCCGGTGCCGAAAAAGCGCCGGCCGATATCCGCCATCTCGCCCGAAAACGCGCCATAGGCGCCGAGCACGATGTCCGCGGCTGCGGGCCATGGGATGAGCCGGTCCTCGCTCTCCGGCAACGGCGCGTTGCGATCCCAATAGGCGAGCCGATCCTTGCCCAGCCACCTGGCCTTGAGCGCGTAGTAGCGGTGCGAGAGGCGGGGGTACGAGGCGCGCGTGGCCGCGACCAGGGCATCGACGACCTCATCCTCGACCTGGTTGACCAGGTTCCGCGACGATACCGGCCTTGGATAGTGGCGCCACCGGTCCTCGATCTCCTTGTCCTTGGCCAGCGTATTGGTGATCAGGGCAAAGGTCCGGGCATGGACGCCGAGTACCCGGCCGATGGATTCGGCCGCCTGCTGCCGCACATTTTCGTCCGTGTCGGTCAGCAGATTGAGCACTTCCTGGCTGGTCAGCTCCCGGTCGTAGACCGGAAACCGCAGCGCCGCGATCGTCTCGTCGAAAAGGCGGACCCAGGCGGCGCGCCCGGCGACCGATTTCTCATGCAGGAGCTCCTCCATGTCGTCGGCCAGCTGATGATCGCGGAACGCCCGAACGTCCCGGATCCAGGGCGCGTAATGCCGCAACTCCGGCGACTCGAGCTTGCCCTCCATGACGGCATCGCCGAGCCGGTTGATCTCGAGGGTGAAAAACAACAATTGGGTGGAGATATCGGTGACCGCTTCCTGCATGTCCTGATTGAACCGCGCCCGGTCCGGATCGGCGACGTCGGCCGCGTAACGCAGGCCGGCAAAACTCATGACCCGGCCGAGGACTTCCTCGATCGCTTCGTAGGCGGCGATCGCCGCGGCCAGGTCATCACCGCTGAGGGATTCGAGACGGCCGCGGTAACGGTCGCGAAAGGCTTTGGCGTCATCGCGCGCGCGCGCGAGGGCATTTTGCAATTCCGTCGACTCCGGCCCCGGGTAGAGATCGCTCAGATCCCATTCGGGCAAGGTGCCGAGATCGGGCGATCGGGTGGCGGCGGGTGTGACGGTCATCAGTTCCTCCTTGAGTTCTCATCGGATATAGGACTGGATTGTCGGCCAACCAAGCGGGAACTGACGACCAGAACCCGGAAGCGCGGGGCCCGACGAACGAAATGGCACGAGATTGCGGCTCATGAGTTTCGAGCAAGCACCCAACCTGCTCTCGCTTCTTCTCGATTCCGTCGGGCGCCTGGGCGACCGGCCCTTCCTATGGTCGAAGCGAGATGGAAACTATTCCCCGCAGAGCTGGATCGAAGTCCGCGACGAAATCAGCAACATCTATCGTGGTCTCAAGGCGATTGGAATCGAGCCCGGCGACCGCGTCGCCCTGGTCGCCGAAAACCAACCGAAGTGGCTGATCGCCGATTGCGCCATCATGGCGTGCGGCGCTATCACCGTACCGGCCTACACGACCAACACCGTCGAAGACCACCTCCACATCCTCAACAACAGCGGCGCCAAGGCGGTTTTCGTATCCGACCGAAAGTTGGCGCGCGCCCTTTTGCCGGCGGCCCACACGGCGCAGAGCGTCGATTCCGTGATCTCGATGGAGCCCCTCGAATTGCACCAGGATATCGGCCCAACCGTTTTCGGCTGGGACGAAATCAAGGCCAAGGGGGCGGCGCAGCCGGACGATCTGTCCGACGCGGTCGGTCGCATCGAGCGCACCGATACGTGCTGCATCATTCACACTTCCGGCACCGGCGGCTCGCCCAAGGGCGTCATGCTCAGCCACGGCGCGGTGATTTCGAACTGCGACGGCGCGTTCAACATCTTCAAGAAGCACGTCGCGATCGATTCCGAGGTCTTCCTCTGCTTCCTGCCGCTATCCCATGCCTACGAGCACACCGCGGGGCAGTTCCTTCCGATTTGTATCGGCGCCCAAATCTACTACGCCGAGGGTGTCGAGAGCCTGGTCGCCAACATGGCCGAGGCACGGCCAACGATCATGACCGCGGTGCCGCGCCTCTACGAGACCATCCTGCAACGCATCAGGACCCAGCTGAAACGCAGCGGCGGCGTCAAGGAGCGCCTTTTCGAGCGCGCCGTCATCCTCGGTTCCAAACGCTATGAGAACGCGGACGGCCTAACCCTGCTCGAACGAATCGTCGATAATATCCTCGATCTACTCGTGCGCAAGAAGGTGCGCGAGCGGTTTGGCGGTCGGCTCAAGTTCTTCGTCTCGGGCGGGGCCCCGCTCAACTACGAGGTCGGCCGCTTCTTTACCGCGCTCGGCGTGCGTCTGCTGCAGGGCTATGGTCAGACCGAGGCGGCGCCCATCGTCAGCTGCAACCCGGTCGAGAAGCTCAAACTGCACACCGTCGGGCCGCCGCTCACCGGTGTCGAAGTGCGGACCGCCGACGACGGAGAAATTCTCATCCGCGGTGAACTGGTCATGCAGGGTTATTGGAACGATCCCGAATCGACGGCGGCGACCATTCGCGACGATTGGCTCCATACCGGCGACGTCGGCCGCATCGACGAGGACGGCTATATCCAGGTCACCGACCGCAAGAAGGACCTGATCGTCAATTCCGGCGGCGATAACGTGTCGCCGCAGCGCGTCGAGGGGTTTCTGACCCTGCAGCCGGAGATCAGCCAGGCGATGGTCTACGGCGATCGGCGGCCGTACCTGGTGGCTTTGATCGTCCCGGAATCGGAAATCGTCGAGAGCTGGTCGAAAGCGAATGGCATGCCTGCCGACCTCGCCGTTCTCGCCGACGATCCCGGTTTCAGGGACGTCGTCGCGGCGGCGATCGATCGGGTCAACGGCGAAATGTCGTCGATCGAGAAAGTACGACGGTTCCTCATCGCACCGGACCCTTTCACGGTCGAAAACAACATGATGACGCCGACCTTGAAGATACGGCGACACGTCGTCCGCGCCGAATACGGGCCGCAGCTCGACGCCCTCTACGGGAAATAGACGCCGCCGGAATCGTGGTATCGGAGAAGCCGCCGATGGGACGGTCGTGCCGCGGCCTCACCGAAATCCAAACAGGTCTATGGCGCACCGTTGCTGTTGAATATGTCGGCGGCCACGCGCCACCCGCCGTCGACACGCTTCCACACGACGACATATTTGCCCCGGTCGGTGACGCGGCCGTTATCGCCGTCGTAGGCGAGATCATAGACCCCGTAATCGTAGGCCAGGTCGCCGGAAGCCGCGATCTCGAGGCGTTCGGTCGCAATGCTGAACGCGACGCCCGGCATCTGCGTCAGCGTGGTCCACATCTCGCCGATCGGTCCCTGGCCTTGGATCGGCGCCGCGTTTGGCGGCAAAAACAATCCGTCGTCGGCATAGAACGCGGCGATGGCCGCCGCATCCTTGTCCTTGAACAACTTGACCCAGTCGGCATTGAGTGCGTCGAGTTCCTGCCGGGCGTCCCCGGCCGATACCGGTGCCGCCGCTATGGCGATGGCAAGGCCCAGGACGACAGTCCATATCTTGGCAATGTGTGCAAATCGCATGTCGGTTATTTCTCCTCAGCGTGAATCTATCGGCGAGTTGCCGGCGTCAGCCTCACCGGGCCGCGTTATTCGCGGCCCAAACACAAATGTACCCGGCCGGACATGGCCCCGCACCTATCCGTCCGGATAGGCTGTGCGACCTTCGGCCGCGCAATCAGACGCCGTAGAACTCGCGGTACCAGGCGACGCTGCGCGGGATGCCGACGTCGATGTCGGTGGTCGGCTCGAAACCGTGGTCGCGCTTGATTGCGCTGATGTCGGCACAGCTCTCCTTGACGTCGCCGGGCTGCATCGGCTGGAAGCGGATCTCGGCCTTGCGGCCGCAGGCCTCCTCGATCAGGCCAACGAAATGCATCAATTCCTCGGCCCGATTGTTGCCGATATTGTAGATGCGGTGCGGTGCGGCGGTCCCATCGTCCTCCGGCGGCGCCTTGAGGCACGCCATGACGCCGGCGACGATGTCGTCGACATAGGTGAAATCGCGCCGCATGTCGCCGTGATTGAAAACTTCGATCGGCTCGCCGCCGAGGATCGCCTTGGTAAAGATGAAGGCCGACATGTCCGGCCGCCCCCACGGGCCGTAGACTGTGAAAAACCGCAGCCCGGTCATCTTCATACGGTGCAGATGGGCGTAGCTGTGGCTGATCAATTCATCCGCCTTCTTGGTCGCGGCATAGAGCGAGACCGGCGTGTTGACCGGATCGGATTCGCTATAAGGCAAATGGGGCAGGCCGCCATAGACCGACGATGACGACGCATAGACGAGATGGTCAAGGCCACCCAGCCGCCGGCACGCCTCGAGGACCTCGAAATGGCCGACGAGATTGATTTGGATATAGTCCTCGGGATGGGTCAGCGAGTGGCGGACCCCCGCCTGCGCCGCGAGGTGAAGGACGTGGGAGGTATCCGGATGGGCCTCGGTCAGGGCAACCATCCCGTCGTGGTCGGTGATATCCAGGCGGCGAAACTCGAACCCCTCGCGGTCGGTCAAATTCGCCAACCGGGCCTCTTTCAAGGAGACGTCGTAATAGGGTGACAGGTTGTCGACCCCGACCACCGCGGCGCCGGCGTCGAGCAACGCGACCGCGGCGTGGTAGCCGATGAAGCCGGCCGCGCCCGTGACAATGACTTTCATGTAACCGGCTCCGTGCGAGTGAGGGACCGCGACCGTATAGCGGCAAACGGTGACAAAATCATCCACTGATGGATCATTTGCCCTGGGGACCGATTTCGCGGCGCGCGCTTGCGGATCCCTTGACGGCGAAGCCAATTAGGTCAATAATACTGACATAAATGCCGTGAGCCGGCTCGGTGGCCGTTGCCACTATCCCGTCCCGGCACTACTTTTGACTCGCCGCGCGCATTCTTTGGGAGGTACCGAGGCATGGCCCTTGCCGCCGTCTCACTCGACGACAAATACCAACTCGAATCGGGACGCATATTCCTCAGCGGGATTCAGGCCCTGGTGCGGTTGCCGATCATGCAGCGCCAGCGGGACGTGGCGGCCGGCCTCGACACCGGCTGTTTCATTTCCGGCTACCGCGGCTCGCCCCTCGGCGGGCTCGACCAATCGTTGTGGGCGGCGCGGCGATTCCTCGAAAACAACAAGATCCACTTTCAGCCCGGCGTCAACGAAGACATGGCGGCGACCGCGGTGTGGGGTAGCCAGCAAGTCGGCCTCCACGGCGACGCCACCGTCGATGGCGTATTCGGCATGTGGTACGGCAAGGGTCCCGGCGTCGACCGCTGTGGCGACGTGTTCAAACACGCCAACGCCGCCGGGACATCGAAATACGGCGGCGTCCTGGCGATTGCCGGCGACGATCATGCCTGCCGCTCCTCCACCCTGCCCCACCAGAGCGAGCACGAATTCATGTCGGCGATGATGCCGATCCTCGACCCGGCGGGCGTCCAGGAGTTCCTCGACTTCGGGCTCTACGGCTGGGCGATGTCACGCTATTCGGGCTGCTGGATCGGCTTCAAGGTGACCGCGGAAACAGTCGAGAGCTCGGCCTCCGTCTATATCGACCCTCATCGCGCCGGTATCGTCCTGCCCGACGATTTCGAGATGCCGCCGGGCGGCCTCAACATCCGTTGGCCGGACTGGCCGCCGCAGGATCAGGAGATCCGCCTGCAGAAACACAAGCTCTATGCGGCGATCGCCTTCGCCCGCGCCAACAAACTCGACCGCACCGTCATCGACAGCCCCAATCCGCGACTCGGCATCATCACCACCGGCAAGGCCTACCTCGACGTCATGCAGGCGCTCGACGATATCGGCATCGACGACGCCCACGCGGCCGAGATCGGCATCCGGGTCTACAAGGTCGCCATGACCTGGCCGATCGAGCGCGAGGGCATGCGCCACTTCGCCGAAGGGCTTGAGGAAATCCTCGTCGTCGAAGAGAAGCGCGCGGTGATCGAGAACCAGCTCAAGGAGCATTTGTACAATTGGCGCGAAGACGTTCGGCCGCGCGTCGTCGGCAAATTCGACGAGGACGGCAAATGGCTGATCCCCTCGATGGACGAGCTGACGCCGGCGCATATCGCCCGCGTCATCGCGGCCCGGATCGACCGCTTCTATACCAGCTCGCGGATCAAGGAACGGCTCGAATTCCTCGACCAGAAAGAGCGCGCGCTCGAAATCATCCCGCCGACGGTGACCCGCATCCCCTACTTCTGTTCGGGTTGCCCGCACAATTCGTCGACCCGCGTGCCCGAGGGCAGCCGGGCGACGGCCGGCATCGGTTGTCATTTCATGTCGTTATGGATGGACCGCGAAACCGACACCTTCACCCATATGGGCGGCGAGGGCGTGCCCTGGGTCGGCCAATCGCCATTCGTCTCGACCGACCACATTTTCACCAACCTGGGCGACGGAACCTACAAGCATTCGGGGGTTTTGGCGATCCGCGCGTCGGTCGCCGCGGACGTCAACATCACCTACAAGATCCTCTACAACGACGCCGTCGCCATGACCGGCGGCCAGCCGGTCGAAGGCGGGCTGTCGGTCGATGATATCTCCCGTCAGGTCGCAGCCGAGGGCGTCGGCCGCATCGCCGTCGTGTCCGACGAGCCCGACAAGTACCCGGTCGGCACCAACTTCGCCGCCGGGGTCACCTTCCACCATCGCGACGATCTCGATGCCGTGCAACGCGAATTGCGTGAGTGGAAGGGCGTGTCGGTCCTGCTCTACGACCAGACCTGCGCCGCCGAGAAACGGCGCCGGCGCAAGCGCGGCCTTTTTCCCGACCCGCCGAAACGGATATTCATCAACGAGCGGGTGTGCGAGGGCTGCGGCGACTGCAGCGTGCAATCGAACTGCCTGTCGGTGATCCCGGTCGAGACCGAGTTTGGCCGCAAGCGCAAGATCGACCAGTCATCCTGCAACAAGGATTATTCGTGCCTCAAGGGCTTCTGCCCGAGCTTCGTGACCGTGCACGGCGGCCGGGTGCGCAAACGCAAGGCCGAGGGACAGAGTGCGGCCGCCGCCGAGGCTCTGCCGGCGCCGGAGCTGCCGGCCATCGACCAGCCGGCGTACGGCATCATAGTCACCGGCATCGGCGGCACCGGCGTGGTGACCATCGGCGCGCTGATCGGCATGGCGGCCCATATCGAAGGCAAAGGCATCACCGTGCTCGACCAGACCGGGCTGGCCCAGAAGGGCGGCGCCGTCACCTCCCATATTCGCATTGCGCCCACGCCCGATAACATCCACGCCGTCCGTATCGCCGCCGGCGAAGCCGATCTGATCCTCGGTTGCGACCTGGTCGTCGCGGCCAGCCGGGACGTGCTGTCCAAGATGCGGGCCGGCTCGACGCGTGTTGTCGTCAATGCCCAGGAAACGATCACCGGCGACTTCACCCACGACCCCGATCTCCGGATTCCGGGCGCCGAAATGGTCGACATTCTACGCCAATCGGTAGGACCCGACGCGACCGACGCGGTCGACGCGACGCGGCTGGCGACGGCGCTGCTCGGCGACTCGATCGCCACCAACCTGTTCATGCTCGGATTTGCCTGGCAGAAGGGCCTGGTCCCGGTCTCCGAGGAGGCGTTGATGGAAGCGATCGCGCTCAACGGCGTCGCCGTCGATGCCAACAAACGCGCCTTCCAGTGGGGCCGCCGGGCTGCCGTCGACCTCGAAGCGGTGCGCCAGGCGGCGCTGCCCGAAGAGGCGCCCAACGATGAACACCATCTGTCCGTGTCCCTGGACGAGACCGTGGCGCGACGGGTGGCCGACCTCACCGCGTACCAGGACCAGGCCTATGCGCAACGCTACGCCGACCTCGTCGCGCGCGTCGCGGCTGTCGAGAAGGACAAGGCGGCTGGCATGACCGGCCTGACCGAGGCGGTCGCGCGCTATTACTACAAGCTGCTGGCGATCAAGGATGAGTACGAGGTCGCCCGGCTCTATACCGATGGCGATTTCCTGCGCCACCTCGGCGACCAGTTCGAAGGTGACTACCGCCTCGAATTCAACCTCGCCCCGCCGCTGTTGGCGGAGCGCGATCCGCAGACCGGGCACCTCAAGAAGCGCACCTTTGGGCCCTGGATGCTGCGTGCTTTCAGCGTGCTGGCCAGGTTCAAGGGCTTGCGCGGGACCGCGTTCGACGTCTTCCGCCGCAGCGCGGAGCGGAAACGGGAGCGCGCCCTGATCGGCGAGTACGAGACCACCGTCGAGACCCTGCTCGAAAATCTCAACCACGACAATCATTCGCTGGCAGTCGAGATTGCGTCGCTTCCGGAACACATTCGCGGCTATGGCCATGTCAAAGAACGTCATGTCGCGGCCGCCGAAGCCGACCGCGCGAGAATGCTCGAGAACCTCCTCAACCCCACACCGCATATGACGGCAGCGGAGTAGAGCCATGGCCAAAGTGTCAAAGACGCAACCGATCGAGCCCAGCGGAACAGCGTTCATCGTCGGCGTCGGGCCCGGTTTGGGCGCGGCCTTGGCACGGCGCTTCGCCAACGCCCGCATGAACGTCGGCCTGGCGGCGCGCAAGAAAAGCCATCTCCAGCCCCTGGCCAAGGAGATCAATAACTACATGACCATCAAGGCGCGCGCCTTTGGCTGCGATTCGACCAAGGCCAAGGACGTCGACAAGTTCTTCGAGGCGGCGGTCGAGGAGTTGGGCGAGCCCGATCTCGTCGTCTACAACGCCGGCGCCTTCGTCCGCGCCTCGGTCCTCGACATCGCCCCCGAGGATTTCGAGCATTGCTGGCGAGTTGGCTGTTATGGCGGATTCCTCGTCGGCCAGGCGGCGGCCAGGCGGATGGCCCACCGCGGAAAGGGCACGATCATCTTCACCGGCGCGACCGCCTCAATACGTGGCGGCGCCAATTTCGTCAATTTGGCCTCGCCCAAGTTCGGTTTGCGGGCGGTGGCGCAAAGCTTGGCGCGCGAGCTTGGGCCGCAGAACGTCCACGTCGCCCATGCGATCATCGACGGCCAGATCCTGTCGGACAAATACGCCCACCTACAGAAGGAGCGCGGTCCCGAATCCCTGCTCGCGCCCGAGGCGATCGCCGAGACCTACTTCCAACTCCACCACCAGGCGCGCAGCGCCTGGACCCACGAGCTCGACCTCAGGCCCTGGGTCGAGAAGTTCTAGGCCGCGCGCTCAGAAACGGGGATCGCCTGAAACGTTTGCGCGTCTTTCGCTTTGAATCTCCCCAAGCGGTCTCGCCGACCGTCGCCGACAACGTCGGCTCCTAGAGCGGTTTCGGCTGCACCGGCACGCTCCCCCACCAGCGCTCCAAGACCTCTGCTCCACGACCGTTAGAGTGTACGCAACGCCGCTTCAATCGCTGGCGAGGCCGTTTGTAGATTCATCTGTTCGGCCGTGTCGCGTAGGCGCTGTATTTGAGAGACCACGTCTTCGTTGTGGTTGTTGCGCCCAAAAGCTGCGAGCGCGCGTCCCCGCTTGATGAAGAAGTCAATGAGCGGAAGGGGCTCCTCGCGGGTATAGTCTTCCAGAGCCGCGGCGTAGCGATCCACACGATCCCAGTCTCCAATTCGAAGCGACGTTTCCATCGCCCCAATATAGAACTCGAAATAGCTGGCGCTTACGCAACCGCCTTCCAGCAAGTATTCGCCTTCCTCAAGTGCTTCGCGGCGTTCGACACCATCACCGGTCGTAAGTGCAATATCCGCTAGAATAGCAGGTCCCGCGTATCGAATACCCGTTTCGCGGCTGATCGCCATAGCCTCTCGAAATTTGTTGAGTGCCGCATCCATGTTGCTGTTCCAATGGTCTATTCTGCCCTCGAATTGCAAGGCACGTGCAACAAACCGCCTGGCGCCAAGCCTCTCCGCGAGTTCCTTTGCCCGAGCTATATGTTGGCGGGCTCGGTCCATCTCGGCCATAGCGACCAGGCTGATGTAGCATCCGATTTGCGCAAGGATTTCCGCCCGCTCGTGGCCCACCTTCCTTGCCAAAGCCTCGGCCTCGAGGCTCACCTCAAGCGCTCCCGTAAGGTCTCCCCTATAGTAACGGCTGCCCCCGCCACCAAGAATGGAGATATTCGCGACTTCAATCCGACCGAACCCCTCGCTCCGGCAGATTTCCATACAGCGATCGAGGTAGCATTCCACCGTCAACAAACGGCCCCGGGCGTACTCAGCGTCGGCAAGGCCACCCAGGGCACGCGCTTCCCATTCCAGTGATCCCGCTGAGCGGGCGCACGCGAGCGCCTGGTTGTGCTCCTCCCAGCAGCGATCGATCTGCCCCAATGGGAAACAAAGATTTCCTCTTAGGTGATGAAGACGCGCAAGCTGCAAGTGATAACCGTTGCTTCTCGCCAATGGCTCTGTTCGGTCGAGCACAGCGAACGCCTCATCATAGTCGTCGATCATACGCATTCCACTGGCAAAGCCAATCTCGGCCCGGCAAAGTTCAAGGTCGTCGATCGCAAGGTTTCGAGCCTCGGTAAAAGCGTCAATTGATGCTCGGATTTCGCCAACCTCATGCAGTAGGTCGCCCCTGAGGCATGTCAGAAGATATCGCTCGCCCTGATCTTCAGCGAGTTCAAGCCCCCGCGCTACAAGCTCCATGGAACGCTCATAGTGATAAAGCTTGGCCTCGCTTTCGGCTGCTGCGAGGTAGGCCCTCACCGCTGCCGGATTTTCGGCGCGGTCCAAATGCTCCGCTTTCAGATCAGGACACTGCTCCGAGAACCACTCGGCAGTCCTGTTGTGCAGTTTCTTGCGGCGAGCTGTGAGCAGCGAGGCGTAGACTCCTTCCCGGATGAGCGCGTGCGCGAACAAGTAGTCGTCAGCCTCCCGTCTGACCAAGTGATGCTCGACGAGTTTCCCGCAGTCGTAGTCATGGCTATTCAGCAAATGCCTGAGGATCGGCAAAGTAAACCGCTGGCCGACCACGGAGGCAGTCTGTAGGGCCTGTTTGTCCGAGGGCGGCAGACGATCCATCCGGGCTTGCACAAGACTCCTAATCGAGCCAGGCATATCCTCGCCGGTGCCCTCATCAGCGTTGCGGAGCAGCTCTTCGAGAAACAGTGGATTGCCCCCGGCCTTGATGATGCAGCTTTCTACGAGTGGGCTTGTGCGCTCGAGCAGGTGACCGGCAATCTTCCTCGCGTCGACGTCTTGAAGTGGTCCGAGATCGATCGTGGTCAGCGAACTGCTCGCTAGAGACGCACGCCAGTCCTGATCGAGTGGGACGCCTTCCACACGCGACGTCATGACCAAGACGGCGCGGCAGTGGGCGACCGTTGACGCAAGGTTGCCCAGGTGGGCCAGCGTCAGCCCGTCAGCCCAATGCACGTCCTCGACGACCATGAGAATGGGACGCTGCCCGCCAGCCTGCTTGACGAGTCTGCTAACCAGCATTTGCGTGCTGTGGATGCGGGTAGTGTTGTCCATGGCATCGTGGATGGAGCGCAGCGCCACCGGTTGCGGTAGATCCAACAGATCGTTCAGGAAGACCCTCTGGTCGGGGTCAGCGGCGCCATTGCGGACGGCCGCCTCGACAGCCGCTTGCCGACTGCTCTTACCACTTCCAGGAGGAATCCCCAGCACACTGCGCACCAAAGCGCGAATGGCGTCCTGTCCCTTGCCAACACCGAAATCGAAGATCAGAGCCTTGTGTGGCGCAAATCCATTATCGGCTGCGATCCTGACGAACTCTTCGATCAAGCGCGTCTTGCCAATCCCGGGCTCGCCACGAACCAAGAGGCTGTGACCCGTCCCGTGCTCCAATGCCTCGTCAAGCAAGACCACGAACTGGCGCAGCTCCATGCGGCGACCGACGAAGGCTGTCAGGCGGTCAGATGATGGCTCCGGGACTAGCTGTTGAACTGCCCAGACTTCGATCTTCCGGCTAATACCCTTGATCGAGACTTGGCCGCGTGACGAATAGATGGCCATGTGCGAGGCAGCGCGCCACACAGCCTCCGAAATGAAGGTCTCGCCCGCCTCGGCCATATCGTCTAAGCGCGAGGCGAGATTGACTGTATCGCCTGTCACGGTGTATTCGCGGTGAGTGTCGCTACCCGTCCCACTGGCTACTACCTGGCCGCTGGCGATGCCGATATGGGCCGTCAGATCTCGACCCAGCTCGTCGCTCAAACCCGTCATGGCCTGATGGATGTCGGTGGCAGCCCGTATGGCGCGCTCTGGATCGTCAGTGTGGGCGACAGGTGCGCCGAAGACCGCCATCACGTTATCGCCGATGTGCTTATCGACCGTCCCGCCGTACCCTTCGACAATGCCATCAACCGTCTCGAAATAACGGTTGAGGAGCGCATGGGTCTCCTCAGCGCCGAGTTCACTTGACAGCCGGGTGAAATCTGAGAGATCGGCGAACAGTACTGTAACCTGGCGGCGCTCACCCATGGGCGCCACTGGCTGAGCCTGTATTATCCCGCCGTGTCCATCGCCCTCAAATAGACCTGCAATGGCTTTGAGTAACCGCTTTCGATCGGCCAGTCGGACTACCCCTAAGTCTCTTAGGTCATCGTTGGTGAGTTCAGGAAGCAAGGCCGCGTCCACCCCATTCTCAGCGAACGCTTCGGTGTATTTTTCCAGCCCAAGCCCCCTCAGCCAGGCTCCAACATCCATAATCCAAGCACCAATCCTACTGGTCTCAACCGAACCCTAGCATGCGTCCGGTGCAGTTATTAGGCGAAATCCGCGACGACTGGTTAGGGTCGATACCGTTGATAAAGTGGGCGATGAGACCGCGCTGACCGTCCGCTCTTAGTAGAAGCGGACCTTTGGTTTCCGCCCGTACTTACTCCCGGGCGGGTCTTAGGTGTTTTTTGCCTCTACTTCATCGGTCTCCTTGCATGGCAATTACGCTGGTTTCGGGTTTGGCGGTGGTATGGCGGCGAGCTTTGCCAAGCGTCTGAGGTTCTGGACGGTGGCGGCGAGGAGGAATTCGTCGTGGGCGCCGGTAAGACCTCTGAGCCGGAGCCGATCGAGCCCAGCGGAACAGCGTTCATCGTCGGCGTCGGGCCCGGTTTGGGCGCGGCCTTGGCACGGCGCTTCGCCAACGCCCGCATGAATGTCGGCCTGGCGGCGCGCAAGAAAAGCCATCTCCAGCCCCTGGCCAAGGAGATCAACAACTACATGACGATCAAGGCGCGCGCCTATGACTGCGATTCGACCAAGGCCAAGGACGTAGACAAGTTCTTCGAGGCGGCGGTCGAGGAGTTGGGCGAGCCCGATCTCGTCGTCTACAACGCCGGCGCTTTCGTCCGCGCCTCGGTCCTCGATATCGCCCCCGAGGATTTCGAGCATTGCTGGCGGGTCGGCTGCTATGGCGGATTCCTCGTCGGCCAGGCGGCGGCCAGGCGGATGGCCCACCGCGGAAAGGGCACGATCATTTTCACCGGCGCGACCGCCTCAATACGTGGCGGCGCCAATTTCGTCAATTTGGCCTCGCCCAAGTTCGGTTTGCGGGCGGTGGCGCAAAGCTTGGCGCGCGAGCTTGGGCCGCAGAACGTCCACGTCGCCCATACGATCATCGACGGCCAGATCCTGTCGGACAAGTACGCCCACCTGCAGAAAGAGCGCGGACCCGAATCCCTGCTCGCGCCGGAGGCGATCGCCGAGACCTACTTCCAGCTCCACCACCAGGCGCGCAGCGCCTGGACCCACGAGCTCGACCTCAGGCCCTGGGTCGAGAAGTTTTAGGCCGCCTAGTCAATAACCGGGATCGGCTAATATCTATTGCGCCTTTCGCTTTGAAACTCCCCAAGGGGTCCTGCCGTTCGTTGCCCCGAAGGGCGGCTCTTAGCCGAAAGCGGACGAATCTCGGATCACGATTTTGACGCCGCGGGCGATACGGGACTATGATCTCAAGATCGCCGACCATCGTCAGAACTCCTTATTTGAAGTGACCGATGAAAAAGGAATTCTCCCACGAAATCGTAGTGGATTACCCCGCTTCCGAGGCATTCCCGTTATTCACGCCAAAAGGTGAGGAGGCATGGGTACCGGGATGGAACCCCACCTATATTCGACCTGCGTCCGGCGAAACATGCGAGGAAATGATCTTCACGACCGGAGAGGGCGACGAGAAGACGTTCTGGACCTGTCTCACTTGGCAACCCGATCAATGGCATGTGCGCTATCTGAGACTGATGCCCGCTTCCCGCGTGGCGTTCGTCGATGTGCAATGTAGACCGGAAGGACCTGACCGGACCCGCGTTCGCGTCGCTTATAAAGTTCAAGCGCTGTCGGACCAAGGTCGCTCATATATCGAAGACCTCACCGACCGCGCATTCGCCAAATCAATCGATGAATGGTCTGACCTGATCGAGGCCATGGAATAACAGCGGAGTGTCGGACCGCTTTGCATTTGATCGACACCTTGGTTTGGCAAACGACTGAGATCATCGCGGGCGGTCATGGCGGTTCCGGCTGGGTCGCTGTCGACCAATTCGGTATTCTTGGATTCGGCGAGGCCTCATAAATTGACCTCATTCCAGATATCTCTACGCCCTGCCACGCCCGACGACGCGCCCGCCCTGTCGCGTTTCATCGATATGGCCTCGGAGGGCCTGACCGCACACCTATGGGCCAAGATGGCCGACCCCGACGAAAGCCTGTGGGATGTCGGGGAACGCCGAGCCCGGCGGCGCGAGGGCGGGTTTTCTTATCTCAATGGTCACATTGCGGAAATCGACGGCACCGCGGCGGGCGGTCTCGTCGGGTATCCCTTGCCGGATGAACCGGTCGTGATCGGACCCGACTTTCCGGCCATGTTCGTGCCCCTCCAGGAGCTCGAAGACCTCGCTCCCGGAAGCTGGTACATCAACGCGCTGGCCGTGCTTCCGGGATTTCGCAACGGAAGAATCGGCGGCCACCTGCTGGGCGCGGCCGAAAGGTTCGCGAGGGACCGGGACTGCAAGCAAACGAGCCTCATCGTCTTCGACCGGAACATCGGAGCACGTCGGCTTTACGAGTGCCACGGTTATCGCGAAGTCGCCCGGCGCCCGATTATCAAGGACGGCTGGGTTTGTGACAGCACCGAATCGCTGCTTCTGGTCAAGGACCTCACCGCCTGATCTTGTGCGGTCCCTCGTGCGCCGTTTCGAACGCGCGGCATGCCTTCGGAGCTTATCGAGGGCTTGATGGATGGGCTGCGCCGGGCGGGTTTGGACGTGCCGCCAAAAGCATCGCGCGATTAATGCGTCGCCGAGGTCATCTCTCGCTGTCGAGAATCATCAGAAACCCGTGTCCGCTGAAGATCCGGAAAGGGTCAGAAACAGGCCTTCGGCTATACTGCCAGGAAAGTCTGATCATGGCGGCGGCGCAAACGAAATCATGGGCGAAGCGGACACGCTGTGGATCAGTCCGTTATAGACGGCCGGTGGAGAGTGCCCGGTGCAAAGTAGGGAGCCTACTATGGACATTGAGGACTTCGAGATCCTGATTCAACCGGTGACACAAGCGATTCGGGGAGCGCCGATCAATGCTGACCTGGCGGAAGATTTGAACCGGCTCTTTCCCGCCAACGGCGAGCAATTCAATGCCATCGAGCGGGCCTGCCACGCGGCGATTGCGGCCGGTTGGATGTGCCAAGAGGGTGGTGAGGGGTGACGCTTTGGCCGCGTCATCGAGCCCGGACCTGCAAGCGCTGGGTTCAGCGTTGATGTTGTCGACATAACCGACTTTCGCGGCCCCCACCACCGTCATCCGACAGGCGAAACCTGCATGGTCATGCCGGTCATGGAAACGACTACTTTCTGCGGACAAGGCCGCGGCTGGTGCGTTTTCGAGCCGGGCTCTGACCATCACCCAGAAGTCAGGGGCGGCCGGGCGCTGATTCTCTATATGCTGCCGGACGGTCGGATAGATTTCACCGAATAGAGATCGATTAGGATTGCAAGCGGAACAAAGTCGAGCGCGGACCGGTGGCGCGCACTCGGTCATTGTGCCAGCTTGCCGCCCGAAGCCGGACTAATTACGAAACCCTGCCGAACTTCGCTCCCTAGCGAGAACCGGTCATTTCACGGACATGGGCGGACGGGAGTCCACTCGGCAGCAAGACGCTCGCCCTCGGCGATTTCGGTGGGAGTCATGGACTTGCTGAGATCGTTGCGGTAGTTCGCTGCCTTGGCAAAGGCCTTCTCGTCAGACAGCGTGTACCACATGTAGGCGCGAACCGAATCAGCTGTGACAGGTGCATCGGAGAAGTAGTCACCTTCTGCTCGCATGCGACCGAGCGAATATAGTGCCACCGGCTGTCCTTGCATTGCTGCGCGACAAATGTAGTCAATCCGTTCCGGGCCCATGGCATAGTTTATGGCGTGGTTCCATTGGGCATTCGCATCGCCTTTGTCCGCTCTGCCTTGCTCTTCCTTCCAATAACGCTCGTGGGCAAGTCCCGGTTTCCCTGCTTGCTTGCGGACCGTCTTTTCCACACGTCCGTCAGGCCCATAGAAGATAGCGATCTCCGCCCGCTGTCCCTCATAGTTGATCGAATGAGCGACAGGGATGATGATAGGCAACAATATCCAACCCTGCAGCACTTTTGCCCAAGTCGGCGGTTCTCCTCGGCTTCGGTTCATACCCTCGGTTGTACTCGTAAATGTCGATCCGCCCGTTCTCTATGCCGACGCTCTTGATCGGCTTTCCGAGGACGCGCTCAACCTGCGCGCGGGTCGCGCCTTCCCTAACAACGGAGAGATCGGTGCGTTGAATCGCACAGGCGACGACGAGAACCGTTAGGACAACGCCAAAACCCAAGGGCAAGGTCGACTTCATAAGGAGGCTCAACATCCTACGCATTAAGAAAACACGGCTAGCGTAGATCGCACTCGGACGCGTTGATATGCGTCAACGTCCCGCTGCGATAGACCTTCCCTGTTCTAGACGTTCCTATCGGAAAACGATCTCGCTCGGCAACCGGGGGCTGATACACATCAATGCGGCGAAGGTCGGGGCACGCTACGGAATGTCGCATTGGTGGAACGACGAAATGCGACCGCAATCAAAGATATTGACACGATGGGTTGGCGTGGGTGCCTTGCTAATCGCCCTGTTTGCAGGCGGATGCGAAATACGGCGGGTAAATCCGAGTGCGGACGCTCCGGCCTTCCCCGAGGTCGTGAGCAAGACCGTGGGCGTCTATTACAGTCCCGATCTTCGCGATTATGAGTGGGCGCCGGTGGGCGATGGCTACGCTCTCGGCAAGGATAGCATCGCGATGTTCCGAGATATGTTCGCGGCTCTCTTTGAAAACGCCGTTGAACTGCCTGGCACATCCCTCGCGCCGAGTGACCATCCGGGAATAGATGCTATCATTGCGCCCAGGATCAGTAATTTCGAACACTATCTTGGGGCTTATGAGGTATCGATTTTTGAAAGGCCGCCGTTTGTAGCGAAGATCACTTACGAGTTCGACCTCTTTAGCAGAGACGGAGCACGTATCGACAAGTTGATTGCACACGGGCGTGGGCAGGAGTACCAGGGGCAAATCGGCGTCGCAACAAAGGCGGCGATGGAAAATGCAGCATTGGAATTCGCACAAAAATTTCATCAGTTTGCCGAAGGGCGTTGGGGGCCTGGGGCGTTCCCTTATGCGACCGCCGCCGTGGCGGCCCGAGTCCTGAAGCCCGCGGACCTTCCGGAAGGTTTCGGGCCGGCGGCCGTCGCAGGTGTATTGGAAAACTTCGTCTCAGTTGTCGTCGATCCCTATCTTGAAACTGACCGGCAAGCCGCAGAATTTCCCGGACTCGATCTGCGCCGATCCCAAGTCGTCCCGATCCGCGTTCACATGAGGAACTACGGTCCGGGCATACTCGAAACCCACCGCTCGCGGATCGTCGCGAGGCTCGACGACGGGACACAAGTCGAGCAGCTCGACGAGCACGAACTGAGCGCACTTCTGGCGCCCTATTACGGCGGCTCCTTCCCTCACGTCCCGGCGGGACCCGGCTTGGCGATGGTGCCGTTTCTGTTCATGGGCCTACTCGATGCCGCAAGGCGGCAGGAGGCGATCGACACAGGCGAAGCCGCAACTCGCGTCCTCGACGCGAGCGCGTTCGAGGTCGCAAAGCTCGAGCCGAGCGAGATCGCCGACGGGTTCGTCTATTTCCATCGGGGCGGTTTCGATGGTCCGATCCTCGACGCGACGTTGATCGTCCCGGTTGCCGACGTCGAAACGAAGACGGTTTATACGATGGAGATCCCGCTGCGTGGACCGGCACAAGAGTTTACGCCCTACCGGATGAACTGAGGGGAAAGGTGGACTCTGTCATGGGAGGTCGCCATGAGAGCGATTGCTGGTCTGATCCTGGTTTTCCTGCCGCTCGCCGTCGGCGCTTGTGGTCCCCGAATTACTCTTGACGGTCAGATATTCCACGGCACCGAAGCGGCGCTCGATCATATTGAGGAGTTAACCCATCGGGCAATGGTTGAACCGGTGACACCGCTATCATCGCCGATCGGCGGCCCCGTAATCATAGTTGGACCGCCACAATCGCATCTCCGCGCGATTTTCCGTTCCGACTATCCATACCAACCTGCCGAAGCCATCGATTATGCTGCGAGCGGAGAAGCCATTTTCCACCAAGGCTTCGTCTCGATGATCGAACGTCGAAATCTGTTCGAGAGTGTTAGCGCAAAGCGCGCCACAACCCCGGCCGGCATTGACGTGCCCGCCAGCGGCTATCTCATCTGGGATGAATATACGAGCTCATCGGAGTGGTTTATCCACATCATCGCCGCGGGCGAGAGCGAGACGACGAATCTGGACGATCTAGCCGATTCATCACGCATAACTGACGGCGAGAGCGGCCTCAGGGCGATTGGCGAGGAATATCTCAGGGCCATCGAGCAGTTTGTCAAAACCCATCGGCCGAGCGCCTGAGGGCGAATCTCCCTCGATTTCTACTGAGACACGTCATCAAGGCACCGCGGGTGTCCGCGTGACCTACATGCGAAGCCTGTGCATGTCGCCTTAGGGTCGATACCGTTGATAAAGTCGCTGTTGTAATCGATTTCGAGCCGTGATTCCGTGCTTCCTGCTTACTTGCAGGAGGACGGTGCGATGATGGGTCGCTTGGCAACCCGATCAATGGCATGTGCGCTATCTGAGACTGATGCCCGCTTCCCGCGTGGCGTTCGTCGATGTGCAATGTAGACCGGAAGGACCTGACCGGACCCGCGTTCGCGTCGCTTATGAAGTTCAAGCGCTGTCGGACCAAGGTCGCTCATATATCGAAGACCTCACCGAACGCGCATTCGCCAAATCAATCGATGAATGGTCTGACTTGATCAAGGCCATGGAATAACAGCGGAGTGTTGGACCGCTTTACACGTGATCGACACCTTGGTTTGGCAAACGACTGACATCATCGCGGGCGGTCGTTTCGGTCAAGAGAGGCGATCGGGAGCGCGGGCCCGAATCCCTACTCGCCCCGGAGGCGATCGCCGAAACCTACTTCCAGCTCAACCACCGGGCGCGCAGCGCCTGGACCCACGAGCTCGACCTCAGGCCCTGAGTCGAGAAGTTCTGGGCCGCCTACTCAATAACGGGGATCGGCCGAAACTTTGCGGACTTTCCGCTTAGCACCCCATGGCGACCCTGTCGGCCGTCGCCGACAACGACGGCTCCTAGCTATTACCGGCCATACACAATTGGTTGGTACGGCGGAACCGCGAAGCGTCCTTGGCCGTATCACGCGGCAAAATGGGGGAAGGGCGGGCCCACTCAAACACATGCAGGAGCGATTGCCCGCCGACTGGGTGGCTTCGGAAAAGGAGACAGGCAGCACAACACGCTGACGCTTTTGCGCCCCATGCGCCAAGCTGATCTCTTACTTTCGCGGCAGTCGCGAGTTCACTCAGCCTTTGCTCACCGGCTCTCGTCTACCGCGACCTGCTCTGCTTGGCGGCGCGCCTCGATGATGCGGCGGGCCGCCTGATCCGGGATACCGATACCCATCAACACCATTTCGCCGAGTTGCAGGCTCGCCTCGATGGTCTCGGGGATAACGTGGGTGGCGCCCTGGGCAATAAGCCGTGCCGCATGCGCGCGGTCACGGGCGCGCGCGTAGACTATGAGATCCGGCCAGTGCTGGCGGGCGGTCGCGACCACATGCTCCGCAGTATGCGGGCTGTCCATAGTCACTACTAGCGCCGCGGCCTTGTCGACGTCGAACCTGCGTAACATGTCTGCTCGGCTCGCGTCCCCATAGAAGATGCCGGCGCCGGCAGCCCGGAAGCGTGCGACCATATCTGCGTCGACATCGAGCCCGACATACGGGATCTCTTGACCGGCGAGCACTGAGCCGAGCATCTGGCCGACGCGGCCATAGCCAACAACAATGACATGGCCGGAAAGTCCAGTCGGAATATCGCTGTCGCGCTGGCCACGGTCCGCTTCTCGGGTTTCAGTAGCGTGGGCCAGCTTGCGGGCGATATGGGCCACCGGCGGTGTCGCGATCATCGTTATGCCAGTGACGATCAGCATGAACTGGGCGGTATCGTATGGCATCAGGCCAAGCCTATAGGCCATGCCGACAACAAGGAAGGCGAACTCACCACCCTGGCCCAACAGTAGACCAGCTTCCAGCGCCACCGATCGGGGCTCGCCGAACCATCGCGCAAGGGCGTAAACGATTGGTGTTTTGACGAGATACAGTCCGAAGACCGAGGCAAGCAACCAGAGTGGTTTGGCGGCCACTTGGGCAAGGTCGATACTCATGCCCACTGAAACAAAGAAGAGGCCGAGCAGCAGGCCCTTGAACGGTTCGATGTCGACCTCGATTTCATGTCGGTATTCGGTTTCGGCGAACAATAGCCCGGCGAGGAATGCGCCTAGCGCCATTGACAGGCCAACCCGTTCGGTTGCGAGCGCGGTGCCGACTATGATCAACAGAACGAACGCCAGAAACATTTCACGGCTAGCGGTGCTGCCGACGAAGCGAAACACCGGTCGGATCACCAACCGGCCGATAGCCAGGATAGCCGCGACCGCGACAAACGCCTGGCCGATCGCCCAGGTAAATGCGGCCAGCACCTGACCGTCGCTCTGGGCTGTAAAGGCACCGACTAGAAACAGGATTGGCAGCACTGCCAAGTCCTGGCACAAAAGGATGGCAAAGCTGGTGCGGCCCGTTGCCGTACCCAGGCGGCGCTTCTCAGACAACAACTGCATGACTATCGCTGTCGAGGACAACGCGAAGCCGGCGCCGAGCACGACTGCAGCGGCCAGGGTATTATCGAAGAACGAAGCAATAACAGCAATCACTGCGCTGGTCAGGACGACCTGCGCGCCCCCTAGTCCGAAAACCCGGCGCCGCATTCCCCATAACCGATCAAGCGAGAGTCCGAGCCCAATCATGAACAGCAGGAACACGACGCCCAGTTCGGCCAGGGGGCGGACGCCGGCCAGGTCGGTAATCACGGCATAGCGCAGCCACGGCAGCGCGTCGGCGAAGCGCGCCACGCCATGGGGTCCGATCGCAAGCCCGACAATCAGAAAGCCGAAGACCGGACTGATTCTCAGGCGATGAACTAGCGGCACGACGATGCCGGCGGCGAAGAGAAAAATCACCACCTCGCGTAGATTTAGCGTCTCAACATGCATCCGTTTCTCCAGTCGCCCTCGGACCTGCTACCGTTTAACTCATCTCGGCGGCCAAAAGGACAGAGGTATCTCGTTCGCTAGGCTCTGCCACCCGAAAGCAAGGGCATGAAAACTGCCACTCTGATAGCCGCGGGCTGGGAGCTTGGGAGACGATTTAACAGATGATCAAGACAAGGAAGCTTGCAATTAGGGCAACCAATCATCAAGACGCTATCAAGAAGGACAGGGGCCCCGACAACGATCGAAGCTGGGCGGTAACAAGGCTTTTGATCGGCTTGGCGGCTTTCGGAGTCCTCAGCGGAGTTGCAGTGGCGTGGCAGGTTACGCCACTTCGGGACTGGGTTGACCTGGGCCAGTTCCTCGACCGAGTGCGAGCCCTTGGGAACAGTCCGGTGGCCGTGATTGTTGTTCTGGCTGCTTATCCGGTCAGTGGGCTGCTGATGCTGCCGACCACGTTGATCATCCTTGCGAGTCTTGCGTTATTTGGCCCCTTGTGGGGTTTCATTTACGCGATCCTCGGCTGTCTGCTGAACGCTTTGGCCTTTTACGGCTTGGGGCGAGTCTTTGCACGAAGGAGCCTGGGATTCCTGTTCAGTCGCCAGTTGGATCAGGTCACCGCAATGCTCGCCGGTCACGAGATTTTGGCCGTTGCGGCCGTCAACTGGTCACAGGTCGTAAATTTGATGCTGAGCGGCCTGGCCGCTGGCGTCCTCCGTATCGGCTTTGGGCGCTACTCGGTCGGGACTCTGCTCGGGACCGTGCCAGGAATCATTGTTCTGACGATATTCGAAGACAGGCCTGACAAGGCAATTCATCAGCCAACCACGGTCAATGTGGTCGGCTTGATTGCAGTCGCGATCTTTTGGCTTTTCGCAGCGATTTGGTGTGCCCGTCGATTGGTCAAGGGCTGGAGGCACGCACGATAGCTTGGGTTGTGTTGGAGCTGCCCCGGTTTCGTGGAGGAACGTCTCAAAAGGGTCAAAAGCGGACATCCCCAATGCCACGGGTATGAGTCCGCTATGCTTCCATATTCGGACTTGCGGCAGTTGTTGTTCGCAATGGTTCAAATGTGAATCAAGCCCCAAAACGGAGCATTGGGCCATGCGCTACGAACCCGCCGACGATGAACAGGCCGCCATCTGGCCGTCGCCCTAATTCGGCGCGGCGAGCGGCCAGGTGTTGGCAAAGCGTTCCTTGTTTTCCGGCTCGTCGGCGGCGAAGCAGTCGATGCCGGTTTCCTTCGCGATAACCGCCCGGTTGCGTTCGATGGCGTCGAGGATGTCCTTCTTGAGAATGCCTTTGTAGGCGCCGACACGCGACCGTGACGGCGGCTGTCCGTCGAGCTCTGTACTGCTGGGGTCCGCCGGCGGCCGCTTCACCGGCCAGGACAGATCGTCGTCGGTGGCGGGCGGCGAGATATCGAGGAACTTGGCGATTTCGCCGAGCGTCTCGCGGGGCGACACGACCAGCCCCTCGTAGCGCACGAACAGCAACCGCCCGCCGCCCAAGACCTGCCGTGATTGGTTGAGAGACTTATAAAGCCCGACGAAGCGCTGCAATTCGTCGACGATGTTGAGGCGCTTGTTGATGCGATGCCAGCGTCCCCATTGCGAGGCCACGGTATCGCGGGGATCGCGGATCATGACCAGGAATTTTGCGTTCGGGCACAGGCCGGCAAGGTCCTCGAAGTGCGGCGTCAGCCGTGGCGCCTTCTGGACGATCCGGCGCTCGGGGCCGAAGCGCGCCGCGACATGGCCGAGATAGCGGTCGACGGCCTCGCGGTGAAACGCGGTGAATTCCTCCCGGGACTCGAAGTAGTCGGAAACATGATCGTCGAACAGAGCGTTCGAGACGCCGTAGGCGTGCATCAACTGCCACAGATAGGTGCACTCCCGCGTCAGTTCGATGGTGTCGTCGCTTTTGCAGATCAGGCCGTGCACCATCGTCGTGCCGGTACGACGGCGGCCGCCGATAAAGATACAGGGCGAGTCGGCATGGCTTTGCATGACCCTCGCCTATCGCTGCCGCGGGCCGGGTGGGATACCGGGACCGGACATCGTCCTACACACCCAGCGCGCGCCGGTAGACATCGAGAATCGCCTCTTGCTCCTGCAAGTCGGCGCGATCCAATTTACGGAGGCGCAGCACCTGCCGCATCGTCTTGACGTCGAACCCGTTTCCTTTGGCCTCGGCGAAGACCTCGCGGATATCGGCTGCCAGCGCGGCCTTCTCCTCTTCCAGCCGCTCGATGCGTTCGATGTAGGACCGCAACTGGTCCGCGGCGATGCCGCCGATATTGGTCATGCGTTACTCCTGTTTGTCCGGATATGAGAGCGCGAGAGCGGCACGATAGCGGCGCCCCGGGCGGCGATCAAGACGGTGCGGCCAACCGCGCGGCGGCGTCCTGGTGTTGGGCCCGCAATTGGCCCACATCGAAACCGGGAATGGCGCCGTCGACCACCCGCCACTGGCCGGCGATCATCAACTGGTCGACCCCGTGGGCGCCCGACAGGATGAGCGCGGCGAGCGCATCGCCATGGCCCGAGAAGCGCAAATCGTCGAGCCGGTAGAGGCCAAGGTCGGCCTGCTTGCCGACCGCGATCTCGCCGATGTCGGTGCGGCCGAGGCAGGCCGCCGACCCCCGCGTCGCCCAGCGCAGGGCGTCGCGGTGACTGATCGTCGGGTCGCGGCGCGCCACCCGCTGCAGCAGCAGGGCCTGACGGACTTCCTGGATCAGGTTGGAGCAGTTGTTCGACGCCGAGCCGTCGACGCCGAGCCCGACCGCGCAGCCCTCGGCCTCGAGATCCGGCACCGGGCAGAACCCGGAGGCGAGGATCATGTTCGAACTCGGGCAATGGCAAATCCCGGTGCCCGCCGCGCCGAGACGCTTTCGTTCGTCGCTGTTGAAAAATACCCCGTGGGCCAGCCATACGTCATCGGCGAGCCAGCCGACGGAATCCAGGTAGTCGAGCGGCCGGTGGCCGAAATGCTCGAGGCAATAGGCGTTCTCGTCCTCGGTCTCGGCGAGATGGGTATGGAGGCGAACGCCGAGCCGGCGCCCGAGCTCGGCGGTATCGCGCATCAACTCGCGCGACGCCGTGAACGGCGTGCAGGGCGCGAGGGCGATCTGCACCATGGCCCCGGGGCCGGTTTCGTGGTGGGCTTTGATCAGCCGCTCGCTGTCGGCGAGGATGATTTCGGCCGGCTGCACGACCTCGTCGGGCGGCAGCCCGCCATCCTTCTCCGACAAATCCATCGAGCCGCGCGTCAGAACGACCCGCATACCGAGCCGGCGCGCCTCGTCGACCGCGATATCGATGGCGTCGCCGATATGCCGCGGAAAAACGTAGTGATGGTCGGAGGTCGTCGTGCACCCCGACAGCATCAACTCGACCATCGCCATCCGCACCGCAACCCGCACCGATTCCGGCGTCATCCGCGCCCATACCGGATAATGCGCCAGCAGCCAGGGAAACAACTCCTTGTCGAGCGCCTCGGGATGGGCGCGGGTCAGGGTCTGGTAGAAATGGTGGTGGGTGTTGATCAGCCCCGGCAGGACAACATGTTGCGACGCATCGAAGACCGTATCGATGGCTGTCCGCGGCGCCGCGCCGGCCGCCACCAATTCGACGATCTCGGCGCCGTCGATGACGACGCCACCGGCGGCGCCGTCGGCCAGGATGGCGAGCGGATTCTTGATCCAGGTCGTCACCGGAGCGCCCGCCGTCTCACCGCGTCACGATATCTCGGCGCTCAGTCGCGCGGCCGGTTCTGCTCGTAGGCCGCTTTCTGTTCCGCCGTCGCCTCGGTCTGGTGTTTCGCCTTCCACTCGTCATAGGGCATGCCGTAGACGATCTCGCGGGCATCGTCATTGGTCATGTCGATGCCTTTTTCCTCGGCCGCCGCGCGGTACCATTTCGACAGGCAATTGCGGCAAAACCCGGCCAGATTCATGAGATCGATGTTCTGCACATCGTTGCGCTCGCGAAGATGCCCGACGAGGTGGCGGAAGGCGGCCGCCTCGAGCTCGGTGCGTGTGGAATCGTCCATGTTCTTTGCTCCCGAATGTTTGCTCTTATATAGCCCGCCCGACGGCACCGGCCAACCTGTCGCCATTCGTCCGTAGCCTGGCGGGCTAAGACACCGCTCAGAGCCTATAGCCCGACCTTGGTGTCCTCGATCAGCATGTCGACGACCGCCATCAAACCTTCGCGGTGGCTGGCGCCGTCGGCACAAGCCTGGTCGAAGGCCGCGATCTGGCGGTGGGCGCTGGTGCCATCCTCGACGATCTTGCGCGCATGGCGGATCTCCTCGACGCAGTCGAGGCGCTCCGCGTCCTCGCCGATCAGGTCGAAGATCTCATCGAGCAGCCCGCTATAGGGAACCACTTGGCCGAGGCCGAAATCGACCAACCCTTCGGCGTGGCCGTAGCGCTGGGCGCGCCACCGGTTCTCGCGGATCAACAGCGGCGAGTAGATGCGCCAGCGCTGGTTCCGCCGCCGCAGCCGATAGAGCATGCTGAGCCAGCACATGTAGATGGCGGCGATACAGATCGTGTCCTCGACCCGGGTGCAGATGTCGCTGACCCGCATTTCCAGGGTTGGGAAACGGGCGCTCGGGCGGACGTCCCACCACAGCTTGGTGGCGTCCTCGATCACGCCCGAACGGCACATCATGTCGACGAAGCGCTGGTAGTGCTCCCAGCCGTCGAACCGTTCCGGCAGGCCGGTTCGGGGCAATTCGTCCCACACCGCGATGCGGTAGGACATCAACCCGGTCTTGTCGCCGCGCCAGAACGGCGACGAGGTGCTCAAGGCCAGGATATGGGGCAGGACGTAAGTGACCTGGTTCATCAGGTCGATGCGCAGGTCATTGTCCTCGATGCCGACATGGACGTGCATGCCGCAAATCAGCAGCCGCCGGGCGACCGCTTGGAGGTCGCGGGCGAGGATGTTGTAGCGATCCTTGTCGGTGTGTTTCTGCTCGCCCCAATCGGCCATCGGGTGGGTCGAGGCGGCGATCATGCCGAGGCCATAGTTATCGGCGACATCGATGATGGTACGGCGCAGGCGCTTGAGGTCTTCGGCGGCCTCCTTGATCGAACCGCAGACGCGGGTGCCGACCTCGATCTGGGAGCGCAGGAACTCCGGAGTGACCTGCCCTTCCAACACCTTTTCGCAGTCGCGCAACACCTCGGCCGGCGGGTCGCTGGCGAGGTCGCGCGTCTCGCGGTCGACGAGGAGGTATTCTTCTTCGATTCCGACGGTGAAGGTCGGCTCCTTGAGTGACGTCACGGGGTTTCTCCCTGATAGAGTCCGTCATCGGCCAGCGCCCGTTCCAGGGCGTCACCGAGAATTTCGGTCCAAGTCTCGATGCCCTGGTGAGTGTCGATAAGATCCTGCCGCATTTCAATCAGGATATTGGGCCGATCATGGACGTCGGCGTGCTCGGCGACCGTGTAGCCATAGGGGTCGCGCGCCGAATAGGGGACATTCTCGCCAACGATGACGCCGCGGTTGGCGGCCAGGGCATCATAGAGCGGCCGTACCAGGCGCCGATCCCGGTTCCACAGCAACCCGGCGTGCCACGGCCTCTCGATCCCTTTGAAAAAAGGCGTGAAGCTGTGAATGGAGACCAGTCCGGGCAGGGGAACACGGGCGACCATTTCGTCAAGCGCCGTATCCAGCGCCGCGTGATAGGGGCGGAACAGCCGATCCCTCCGCGCTTCGAGATCGATCGGAGCAAGGCCCCGGTTGCCCGGAATCACCGTCCCGTCGCTGATCTCCGGAACCGAGGTCGGATCGTGCAGGTAGCGGTTGTTGTCGATGACCAGCCGCGAATAGGTGGCGACAATGGCCGGCGCCTTGAGCCGTTCGGACAGCGCGCGGGTGAGATCGCCGGCGCCGATGTCGATGGCGATATGGCGGCCGAGCGCCGCGTCGTCGAGGCCGAGCCGGTCGAGCGGCCCCGGGATGCGGTTGCTGGCATGGTCGCAGACGAGCACATAGGGCGCCGGCGCCGCACCGTTGAGACAATCGAACGGCGGCGGGTCATCGGCACCGAGCACGGGTTCAGCGGCACCGGATTCTGCCAATTCTGCTGACATGCAGTTCCCGAAAGATATTTATTCACAGGCTCGGAATCGCTCGATCCGGCGCTCTAGGATGTATCCCTTGCGGCGCCCACGCGCAACCCTAGCCCGGATTTTTCACCAGGGATCGCGGTGTCATCGCGGTGGATGAGTCGCCCGGCGCATACCGATTGACGCACCGCGAGCCGTGGGATTAGATCACCGGCCATGGCCAGCCACACATTCTTCTGTATCGACGCCCATACCTGCGGCAATCCGGTGCGCGTCGTCGCCGAGGGCCAGCCCGCGCTCGCCGGCACCACGGCGAGCGCGCGGCGCCAGGATTTCCTCGCCCGCTACGATTGGATCCGCACCGGCCTGATGTTCGAGCCGCGCGGCCACGACATGATGTCGGGCAGCCTGCTCTACCCGCCGACCCGCGACGATTGCGACCTCGGCATCGTCTTCATCGAGACCAGCGGTTGCCTGCCGATGTGCGGCCACGGCACCATCGGCACCGTCACCGTCGCCCTCGAGCGCGGCCTGGCGACGGCCAAGGAGCCCGGCCTGCTGAGGCTCGACACGCCGGCCGGCGTGGTCGAGGCGGCTTATCGGGAGAACGACGGTCATGTCGACGCGGTGCGCATTCGCAACGTGCCGGCATACCTTCACAGCGAGGGCGTCGAGATCGACTGCCCGGAGCTCGGCCGGCTGCGCCTCGACATTGCCTATGGCGGCAACTTCTACGCCATCGTCGATCCACAGGAAGGCTACCGCGATCTCGCCGACCTCGGCCCGGCCGGCGTGCAGCGGCTCAGTCCGATCGTCCGCGACCTGGTCAACGCCGTGGTCGAACCGGTCCACCCCGAGGACGGCACCATTCGCGGCGTCAGCCATGTGCTGTGGGCCGGGGCGCCGACCGCGGCCGAGGCCGACGCCCGCAACGCCGTCTTCTATGGCGACAAGGCGATCGACCGTTCGCCATGCGGGACCGGCACTTCGGCGCGCATGGCGCAGTGGGCGGCCCAGGGGCGGCTCGCGGTCGGCGACGAATTCGTCCATGAGAGCATCATCGGCAGCTTGTTCAAGGGCCGCGTCGAGGCCGAGGCGCGGGTCGGCAACCACCCCGCGATCGTGCCGTCGATCGAGGGTTGGGCGCGGATCACCGGGCTCAACACCATCTTCATCGACGACCGCGACCCCTACGCCCACGGCTTCCAGGTGGTGTAGCGCCGGGACCGGCGAGAACAACGATCGAGCAACAACATCGTTCGCCGGGGTCCATGACCACCAATCGAGGAAAATTAGCGCCCCAGCGAATCCCGCTCCGCGTGCTGACCCAAGCCGAGCGCGACACCACCCGGTTGCCCTTCGTCGAACAAGCCGATCCGCATGACGGCATCTGGGTGTTCGCCTACGGCTCGTTGATCTGGAACCCGGAGATCCGCCACGACCGGGCGGAGCCGGCGCGGATCTATGGTTATCACTGTGCGTGTTGCCTGCGCACCATCTATTCCCGCGGCACGCCCAAGCGGCCCGGCCTCGCCCTCGGTCTCGATCGCGGCGGCTCGTGCCGGGGAATCGCGCTGCGCATCGCACCGGCCGACGTCGCGACCGAAACCGACGTGCTGTGGCGGCGTGAGATGTACAGCGGCGTCTATCGCCCGGTCTGGGTGAAAGCGGACACCGAACGCGACCCCGCCGCGCGATCACGTTCGTCGCCGACCCCGGCTACGAGGCCTATCTCGGCAAGCTGCCGATCATCGAGGTCGTCGAGCGCCTGGCGACCGCCCACGGCAAATTCGGCAGCGCCGCCGACTACCTGGCGCGATTGGTCGAGGGGCTGGATGGCGCCGGCATTCCCGACCGCCGGCTGCAGGCGCTCCACGATCTGGTCGAAAAACGACATGCGTCGCTCTAAGGACGCGCCCGAATGAGGCGTGGGGTCCGACAAGAAATCCCATGAAAATCGACCAAACCGTCCTAATATAGGGGTGGGTTGCTCTGTCTTGGGTTGGATTTGCGTTGTCATGAAGCGCGCATGTGGGGTTTGTGTTGCGAGTGTCGCGGTGTTTTTCGCCGCGGGAGTTGCCGATTCCACGGAAACCGCCGCCCTTTTCCGGTCGGCCCAGGATCACGCAGTCAACGGGCATACCCTCCATCAGCCGCGAAACGGCGTGGAGGCGCCGTGCGGCAGCCGGCAGAACGGCACCTCTCACCCCGAGACCGATATCGGCTGGTCTTATCTCGGCGGCGGCAGCACACAGGCCCTGCTCGAAGACGGCACCGCTGTCCAGCGCCTCCGGAGGCCGCCCCGCCAATATGTCGAGATCGTCACCGAACTGGCGACCGAATACGACTTGGACCCGCGTCTGGTGATCGCGGTGATGGCGGTCGAATCCGGCTTCCACCGCCGTGCCGTCTCGCCCAAGGGCGCGCAAGGCCTGATGCAGCTGATCCCGGCGACTGCCGCCCGCTTCGGCGTCGGCGATCCGTTCAATGCGCGGCACAACATCACCGGCGGCATGAAGTATCTGCGCTGGCTGCTCGATCACTTCTCTGGCGGCCTGCCGTTGGCCTTGGCGGCATACAACGCCGGCGAAAACGCGGTCATCGCCCATGGCGGCATTCCGCCGTATGACGAAACCCGTGACTATGTTCGTCGCGTACTGTGGCTCTATGACGGCATCGTCGCCTTCGGCGCACAGAGCAACGGCGAGGTTTCGTTGTGGAGCCCGGCGCCCTGGCTCAAGGCGGCCAACGGCGGCAAAAGCGCGTCGAACTGTTAGCACATTGGCGCGGCGGTCGCCGATTGCCTGGGCCCTGGGCGACCCGTACAGTCGACGCCGTCGACGCTCATCGCCAAAACAGGTCCTACCGATGTCGCCCTATCTCCTGTTGACCATTGCGGCGGTCGCCGCCGCCGGGATCACGCTTAGCCTTCAGTCGCCGATCAATGCGGTGCTCGCCCGCCACGCCGGCGACCCGGTGGTGGCGTCGATGATTTCATTCGCGGTCGGCACCCTGGTCCTGCTCGCCATCGTCGCCACGCGCCTATTAGCCGTGCCATCGCGTAAATCGCTTGCTTCCGGGCCCGCCGATCTGGTGGAATTCCGCCGCAATTGAAGGCGGAGGCGTGCCGGCATGCCGATCGACTATGAGAAACTCTTCGACCACAACCGGGCGTGGGCAGAAAGCGTCAAGGCGAGCGATCCGGATTTCTTCCTCAACCTTTCACGCCAGCAGTCGCCGGAATTGCTGTGGATCGGCTGCGCCGACAGCCGCGTGCCGGCCAACCAAATCATCGACCTGCCGCCGGGCGAGGTCTTCGTCCACCGCAACATCGCCAACGTCGTGGTGCCGTCGGACCTCAACTGCCTCTCGGTCCTGCAATTCGCCGTCGAGATCCTGCACGTCAAGCATATCATCGTCTGCGGCCACTATGGCTGCGGCGGCGTCAAGACCTCGATGTCGAACGACGATCATGGACTGATCGACAATTGGCTGCGCCATATCAGGGACGTCCACCGCCTGCACCGCGATCGCTTTGCCGGGCTCGATGAGGACGCGGCGGTCGATCTGCTGTGTGAGCTCAATGTCACCGAGCAGGTGCGGAACGTGTGCACGACGACGATCGTGCGCGACGCCTGGCGCCGCGGCGCCGACCTCCATGTGCACGGCTGGATCTACAGCATCCGCGATGGCCTTTTGAAGGACATGTGCGTGAGCAAAGGCGAAATCGATCCCCTGGCGATCGGGACCGGCGGCCCGGACGCGGCCGGGTAACCGTCGATGTATGTCCGCAGCGGCATCACTGCCAAACATCTGTTTCGAGACTCGTGGCTGTTCCTCGTTTTCGCGGCGCTGTGGGCGTCGCTGGTCGTCTACGTGCACGAAATCCTTGGTCTGAAATTCGTCGCCATACCGCTATTGCCGGTAACGACGGTCGGCATCGCGGTCTCGCTCTACCTCGGGTTCAAGAGCAATTCGGCCTACGACCGGTGGTGGGAAGCGCGCCAGCTCTTCGGCCTGATCGTCAATTACAGCCGCGCTTGGGCCAGTGCCGCACAGAACCTGATCTATGCGCCCGACAAGGAGGTCGACCCGACGGTTCAGCGCGAGCTGATCAGGCGCCACCTGGCCTGGGTCAACGCGCTCGCCTACCAACTTCGCAAGACCGGACGGTTGAAGGAATCGCACGTCACGCATCTGTTCGACCATCGCAAGGTGTTCGACGATCCGGCCTTTCATCAGGATCCGGAATCCTATCGCCGATACCTGTCGCCGGCCGAGGTCGAGGAGATGGAGCGCTATGCCAACCCGGCGACACACATCCTCAACCGACAAGCCAAGCGCCTGCGCGAGTTGGCCCAAGACGGCTTTCTCGACAGCTACCGCCTGGTCGAGATGATGGGCCTGCTTACCGAGTTCCATAATTATCAGGGCAAATGCGAGCGCCTCAAGAACACGCCGTTTCCGCGCCAGGTCGCGAATTTCGGATTGATGTTCACCTGGGTGTTCATCCTTCTCCTGCCGCTCGCATTCGTCGATACCTTCGAGGCCGAATTGACGATTCACCGCTTGTCGGGGCTGCTCGGCCACGAGTACATGTTCACCATGGTCCCGTTCACGGTCCTGATCTCGTGGGTCTTTTTCATCATGGAAAAGGTGAGCGACAGCACCGAGGACCCGTTCGAGGGCGGGGCCACCGACGTGCCGATCAGCGCGATAACCCGAACCATCGAAATCGACTTGCTTCAAATGGCCGGCGATGAAGAGGTGCCGCCGCCGCTGCAACCGATCGACGGCGTGTTGTACTAGGGATGCGGCGCGGTCTGGGAGATCAGCGGCCTATCGCCACCACCGAGCCGCCCGCCCCGCCACCGGGCATCGAGGCGAACTCGATGCCCCTATCCCGACGCCATCCCGCGGCGGGCGGTTTCGGATGTGGCCGGTGAAGCCGCGCGGGGTGACGATCGGCTGATAGACGAGCGGGTCGGCCATCGCCGTCCACCCGGCCTCGCGGCGCTTGCCCCAGGCGTCGAAGGAAAGGCGTTCGACCAAGAGCCCGGCCGCGTCGGTGACGACGTTGAGGGAGCCATGTTGGTTGCGTGGCAGACAGGCAGGATCCTCGGCGTCGGCGTCACAGGTGTTCCCATTTCGATGCAGCCAATGACGCCACAAGACCGCGTGGGACCCGCGCCGCACCCTTACCAATCCCCCTGAGAATCTCTAGCCAGTTGGTCTTGCATTTGGTATCAGCTCATTCAGCGGCCCGTTCAACTAGCGAGTGGCACTTCCCGCGGAAACAGGTCAAGCCGAACCCAAAGTTGGGGTTCGATTCAACGATGCGTTGTGCCCGTATCGAGTTCACACAGGGTGACGCTACCTTCATCATCGGTCGCCATTTCATTGCTGAGGTGGTGCATGACACCATCGACGGCGCAGTCGTTCGTGATCCCCACCGCGATAAGCTCGGCGAGGCGGTCGGCAATCTCGACCGTGTAATGGATCGGGTCCCAGTAGTTCGAATCGCGGAGCGTGATCCGGGACGGGATCATGAAGTCGAGGACGGCGGTATTGGGGTGCCGTGCCGCAATTTCGGTCAGTCTGTCTTTGCATTCCTCCATTCGGGCCGCCTTTTCGGAACCGGAGTCGCCTTGTGTGAAATGGTGATAGGGGACAAGGAACAAGACCTTTTCGGACTCGACGGGCAATGCATCGAGTGCTTTCTTCATCAGGGTGTGACTGGGGAAGTGCCAGGCCGCGCGGGTTTCCGGGCTCGGCCGCGACGCGCCATCGGCCGGCTCCGGGCGACGCGGTCCCTTTTCCCCGTAGATTTTCCGCTGCGCCCACGCGAGATCGTACTCGGAGGCCGGCGGCAGGAAGTTGGCGTAGCCGTCCCGCCCGAACCGGCCCGCGCGCAGGCCGAAGGCGAAGCGCAGTGTGCGATAGGTGTCCTGTAAGGCCCGGACATTGAACAGGTTGACGTAGTCGTTCCACGGATTGTCGTCATAGAGCCATTCCGGAAAGTCCCGGAACGTGGTCTTGACCAATGTGTCGCCGACCTCGCACCAGACCCTGTCGACACCGATCAGGATCCTTCGGGCATTGGCATGGTTGCGGGCGAAGACCGCCAGCAACTCGACCTGCTCGTAAGCGGTCGCGCTGTCCATCGACAGGTTGACGAAGCGGCCGCCCAACGTTTCGTTCAGTTTGTCCGGGCGAAGCAAACGGACCGTCGACGTCCCCACGACGGCACTGTCGAAATTTGGCTTCCGCGCTAGGGCCGGATAGGGATAGCGCTGGTTGCCGGTGACCGGCACACGCTCGAACGGCAATGAAAGGGCAAGCGAATCATCCGGATCGACCAGGACAACAAGCGCGTAGAGGGCGACGGTCAGCCCCAATGCAGTGCCGATCGCCGTCCGCCAATAGTTCCGCCACCGCGGGTCCATCACGCTCGTCCTCAGAATTGAAAATAGATGAATTCTTCGCTGGCCGTGCCGCCGATCTGGAGTGTTATACCAAATCCCGTTGATCATGACCTATGTGCCCATTGCCTGTGTCCGATCGACATGATTTTCCAGGGCTGATCGATGAGCTTGTTCCAGGCGTCACAGCAGTGGTCGACGATGTCGTCGTATGAGTTGAAGACGCG
>JAAEOK010000035.1 GCA_024244705.1 Alphaproteobacteria bacterium | reverse complement strand
GATTTAATACGATGCGTTGTCTTGGTCCTGAAGGAGTTCGAAAGGATTCGATGAGTTGGTGTTGGATATATTTCTTTTTGCCTTTTGCTTTTTTGCATTTTTCACGGATGAACATAAAGAGAGTATACCGGAAAAGCTAACCGAGCGCAAGCATAAAAACAGGCAGTCAGGCACTACAAGCAAAAATACAAAACCCACACCCCTGACATAGCAACGGGTTACGGTATTTGCACGCCCGATATTCACCTGTTTTTTTATTTTTTTAGACAAATTTGTCGAACTTGGGCTAACACCAACTAATTCCTAACTTTTGTTATGGACTTATAACAATTTTTGTTATTTTGTTATAACAAAACGTAATCTTGGAATTTAGTCCTTACCCTTCATGTCTTTGTTTTACAAGCACTTGCAAGTCTTTCTGTCTTCAAAGATGAAATGGCATCGTAGTTGCGTTTGTAGTCTTTTGGTTGATCAACCGAGTTTCTAAACACACTTAATAAAACTAGTCGCTAGCAGTGTTCAAAACTATAGATTGGTAATTAGCTGATAATTTCTTTTAGATTTATACAGCGTTGTCCGGTTAGGTTTTTGCGTAAGCAAAATCTTTTTTTTGCTTACCGGAATTGTTTTGATGCCCACCCGCCTTACTGGTGTGGGCTCCAAAGCCGTAAGCTTCATTTTTTATTTTGATTCTCAGCTCTCTGACTCT
>JAAEOK010000034.1 GCA_024244705.1 Alphaproteobacteria bacterium | reverse complement strand
CGGCATCGATTTGGCCGAGGGCCAGAACCTGGTCGGCGCCGGCAAGGCGGTCAAGCTGACCGGGTCCTATTCGGGCTACATGGTCTATTTCACGCCGCTGCCCGGCGAGGGCACGCCGACCATCATCGGCGACGACGACAGCGCGAGCCTGATCACCTTCCAGAACAACTCGTCGATCGTGAACCTCAACCTCGAGGGCGAATTCTATCACGGCGTTTTCGGTCCCGACGTGGAGAGCAATTTCTGGATCCAGGACCTGGTGATCGACCTCGACAACGCCGATGGCAATGGCGTCTACGTCAACGTCAACAACCCGCGTGACAACGTCTACAATTTGTTCACCACCTCGACGCCGAGCGGCTTCATCAATTGGAACCGGATTTTCGATTCCTCCACCTATCACGGCGTCAAGGTGAACATCAGCGCCTTCGACGGCGGCGCACACGCCTTCGATCTTGCCGTAACCGAGAACACGATCACCAACGTCTGGTACGAAGCCATCCATGTCGATGTCGATGTCGACGATCCCGGCACGTCGTTGAAGAACAGCATCGATATCAGCGACAACTCGATCGACAACACCGGCAACGACGACGGCATCTACGTCTATATCAACGTCGCGGGCGGCGGCTTCCTCGACCAGGACGATCCGGTCACGATCAACGACAACACGATCAACGACGTCAACGGATTCGACAGCGAGGGCATCGAGCTCACGACGACCGTGACGGACGCCGGCAGTACGGCGATCCAAACCATCGACATCAGCGGCAACACGATCACCAATGTCAACGACGATGTGGGCGGCGACGGCATCAACGTCGATTTCTACGCCTTCGACGACGGTTTCATCGACCAGGCCAACACGGTCACCATCAACAACAATTCGATCGATACCGTCTATGACGACGGCATCGACTTCGACACCCGCGCCTTTTCCGGCGGCACCATCCTGCAGACCGCGTCGATCAATTACAACACGATCGACAATACCGAACAAAGCAACGGGATCGAGGTCGACATCCGGTCCGAGGACGCGGGCTCGTCGATCGTGCAGACGCTGTCGATCAACGGCAACACGATCGAGGACATCGACTCCGGCGCCGGCATCGACGTCGAGATCGACGTCAGGAACGGCGGCTTCCTCGACCAGGCCTACACCATCAATATCAACAACAACTTCATCGACAATGTCGACAACGATGGCGGCGAGGGCATCGATGTCGATATCGAGGTCTACGATCCCGGCTCGACGGCGATCCAGACCATCAACATCAACTACAACTCGATCAACGACATCTACCGCGACGGCATCGAGGTCGAGATCGACGTCGAGAACGGCGCCTTTCTCGACCAGGACAACACCATCAACATTCTCGGCAATACGATCACCGACGTCGGCACTAGCAGCACCGACGGCGACGGCATCGACGTCAATACGAATGTCTACGGTGACGGCTCGACGGCGATTCAGACCGTCAACATCGTCGGCAATTCGATCGACGGTACCTACGCCAACGGCATCGAGGTCGACACCGACGTCACCTACGGCGCCTTCCTCAACCAGGAGAATACGATTACCATCAACGACAATACGATCCTCAATATCGGCAACGATTCCGAAGGCGAAGGGATCTATGTCAGCACCTATGTGCGCGACATAGACTCGACGGCGATTCAGACCATCAACATCAACAACAACTCGATCGAGAACATCCAAGAAAACGGGATCAAGGTCGACAACGACGTCCGCAACCAAGGCTTCCTCGACCAGGCCAACACGATCACGATCAGCGGCAACACGATCGACAACACCCGGGAAAACGACGGCATCGACGTCGAAACCTATGTCTACGGCGAGGGCACGACGGCGATCCAGACGATCAATATCGACGACAATTTGATCGGCGTCTTCGGCGGCACCGACAACATCGACGAAAGGGGCATCGAGGTCGAGAACGATGTCCGCAACGGCGGCTTCCTCGACCAGGCCGATACGATCAACATCCGCGGCAACACGGTCACCGAAACCTACAATGACGGCGGAATCTATATCGGCAACGATGTCGATCGGGCCACCCTGCTGCAGACCGCCAACGTCCTCGGCAACGTGGTCGGCGAGGCCGGGGGCGCGGTCGTCGTCAATGGAATCGGCATCAAGGTCGACACCCAGGCATATGGCGACCAGACCACGGTCAATCAGACGATCAACGTCAACTCCAACACGGTGGCGGGCGTCGAAGGCGACGGCGTCCAGATCAACACCAATGCGCAAAACAGCGCGGTCGTCGACCAGGCCAGCACAATCTCGGTCAATTACAACACCATTACTTACGCGGATGGTGACGGTATCGAGATCGACAACCAGGCCGATGACGGCGGCACGCTGCTGCAGACGATCAACGTCAACAACAACAGCATCGCCCAGGTCGACGGCGACGGCATCTATTTCGAGAACGATTCGCGCGGCTTTAGCGCGAACGGGCCCGACGACCCATCGACCCTGCAGCAGACGATCAACATCGAAAACAACATCATCAACGGCAACACCGTCACCACCAGCGCCATCGGCGGCGACGGCATCGACATCGACAACGAGGCCGACAATTACGGCGTCCTCGATCAGGCCAACACGATCAACATCCGCGACAACACAATCCTCAACGTGACTGACGAGGGCATCGAGGTCGACAACGATATCGACGATTACGGCACCATCCGCCAGACCCTCAACATCATCGGCAACTCGGTCGACGGCTCCGGCAACGACGGCATCGAGATCGATGGCGACGTCGAGGACAACAGCGGCACCAAGCTCTACCAGGTCGGCACGATCAGCCACAATACGTTGGTCAACAACGGTGTCGACGGCCTCTACATCGACCTCAACGTCGACGACGGCGCGTTCTCGACCCAGACCTTCGACATCGGCCACAACTCGATCGCCGGGAACAGTAGCCAAGGCGTCAAGATCGACCTCAGGAACGACGAGGACGAGACCAGCACGTCGTTCTTCCTCGACTTCTACAACAACGTCATCCACGACAACTCTGAGGACAATGTTTATATCATCAACAAAATCGACGACGACGATGCCAGCCAAGTCTTCAATGCCACGTTCCGAGACAACTCGATCGTCAACAACACCAGCGGCGACGGCATCGAGATTTATTTCAGCGTCGACCGGGACGGCGTCTTGATCGCCGATATCGATTTCATCGGCAACACCGTCGGCGGTCATGACGAGGACGGCATCAACGTCAAGTCCCATGTGGAGGATGCGGGGCGGTCGACGGTGACGCTCGAATTCACCGACAATACCGTCTTCCTCAACGGCGACGACGGCATCGATTTGCGCAACGAATGGGACGGCGCCGACACCGGCGGTATGGCGGTGATGAGCGCGACCTTCGGCGGCAACGACATCAACGCCAACGACGACGACGGCGTCTTCCTCTACAACGACGGCGCTACGGGCGACTTGCACGCATCCCAGACCGTGCTGTTCATCCCCGGTGGCAACGTCATCCGCAACCACGACGGCGCCGGCGACTTCGGTCTCTACGCCTCCAACAACGACAATGGCATCCAGTTCGTCAACCTGACGAGCCTGACCTTCATCAACAACGACACCAACTTCGACGGCAACGGCGGCGGCACCAGCCAGACCATCATCGGGCCGTAACCGGCGTCATAGACTCCAATTTAGCGGACGCGCCGCCCCTCTCGGGCGGCGCGTTTCGTTTTGGGCACCCGACACCGCGGGCATGGGGATGGCTGGGTCGGCCATGCTCGCGGCTCGGTTCGGGCGATTCGTGACCTTCTCCCGCAAGCGGAGAGGGAATTTGACCGCGCGCGGCGCATCTCCCCTCGCCCCTTACCCACGTTCCCTCGCCCCCTTGGGGGAGAGGGAGGGACCCGCGTAGCGGGAGGGTGAGGGGGAGCTGGAACCGGCGGAATGTCCGATCCCGCCATCCCCATGCCCACGGTTTCAGTCGCGGCCGCCGCTATAGGTACGCCGCCAGCTCGTCCTCGCCGAGCCATTCGTGGCGGATGCGGGCGATGGTGGCGGGGTCGAAATAGTCCTTGAGGCGGCCATCGATCCAGCGCACCAGCCGGTCGGGCACGTCCTCGGGCAGGGCGCGCCCGGCCAGCCAGCCGGCGGCCCAGGTCGTGGTGCGCAGCCAGGTCAGGCGCCGCATCGGCTGGAACCAGGGTCGGATCGCCTCCGCCGCCGGGCGGTCGATCTCGCCGAGATAGGCGCGGTAGAGCCGCGCCGCGTCGGCCAAGCCGATGTCGGCGGCGCATTGCGGGTCCCACATGATCGAGGTGTAGAGCGAGGCGTGGGCGAGGTCGATGGCCGGCGACCCGTACATGCCCTTCTCGAGGTCGACCAGCACCGCCTTGCCCTCGGGGGCGATGATGAAATTCCCCGGATGGGTGTCGGTCATGACCAGGCAGGACGGCTGCTCGAGTCCGCGCACCTCGATGGCGAACCGCCGCGCCCAGTCGAGTTCTTCGTCGAGCGCGGCGCGCGCCCGCGCGTCGATGGCGGCGCGGTCGAGGGCCTCGGCCTGGGTCTCGATGCGCTCCAGGGTCCCGGCCACCGGGTCGCGGTGATAGACCAGCGGCAGGCGTTCGGTCTCGGGCGGCACGATCTCGCGGTGGATGCGCGCCAGCGCCCGCGCGATGGCGTCGAAATCGTCGGGCAGGCGCGGCGGGTGGCCGCGGATCTCCTCGACCAGGAGGGCGCCAAAGGGTAAATCGGGGCTGGGCTCGAGCACGCCCAGCAGCTTCGGCACGTGACCGCTCGGCCACGCCCGCTGGAAGCAGGTCGCCTGGTAGGCGAGCCCCTGGCCCGGCGTCATGCCCCAGACGTTGAACCGCGGCACCCGCGCCACGACGCCGAGCCCGGCGAGGCGGATGTGGTCGTGGACGATGCCGCGCACCGCCATCGGGTGGAGGTCGCCGCGGACCAAATCGCGCAAGCCCTCGAAGGCGACCAGCCGGGCGTGCAGGACGTCGAGGTTGATCATCGGACGCCGGCGCGGATCGCGGGCGAACCGGGACCGTTCTGTGCTAGCACTGTCATGGACCCATAGACTCTCGAACCGGCCACGCCGAGGCTCCCGCTCACACCGATGACTGCCAAACTTTCCATCGTCATCCCCACTTATCAGGCCGCCGGCGACCTGGGTCAAACCCTACGCGCATTGGCCGCCGACCTCGAACCCGGCGACGAGGTCGTGATCGCCGACGGCGGCTCCACCGACGCCACCCTCGAGGTCGCCGCGAGCGCCGGCGCCCGGGTCGTGATCGGCGTGCTCGGGCGCGGCCCGCAGCTGGCGGCGGGGGCGGCGGCGGCGTCCGGCGACTGGCTGCTCTTTCTCCATGGCGACACCGTTCTCGCAGACCGTTGGCGCGCTGTCGCCGCCGAATTCATGGCCGCCCCGGAGAATGGTGAGCGGGCCGGCTATTTCCGCCTCGCCCTCGGCGACCCGTCGCCCGCCGCGCGGCGGGTCGAGCGGCTGGCGGCGTGGCGCGCCCGCGTCCTCGGCCTGCCCTACGGCGATCAGGGCCTGCTCATCGGTCGCGCCCTCTACGACCGCTGCGGCGGGTTCCGGCCGCTGGTCATGATGGAGGACGTCGATCTGGTGCGCCGTCTCGGCCGCCGCCGCCTGGTCGAGCTGCCGGCCGCTGCCGTGACCTCGGCAGCGCGCTATCACCGCGACGGGTGGTGGGCGCGGCCGATACGCAACCTGGTCTGCCTCGGCCTGTTCTTCCTCGGCCTGCCGGCGCCGTGGATCGCCCGAGCCTATCGCTGATGCGCCGCCCCCGCCTCGTCATCTTCGCCAAGGCACCGCGGCTGGGCGCGGTCAAGCGGCGTCTCGGCCGCGACATCGGCGATCTCGCCGCGCTCGCCTTCTACCGCGCGAACCTGGCCGAGTTGGCCCGCCGCCTCGGCGGCGACCGGCGCTGGACTTCCGTGCTCGCGGTGACCCCGGACCGGGTTTGCGACCAAACCGCGATGTGGCCACCCGGGCTTGCCCGGCAGGCCCAGGGTGGGGGCGATCTCGGGACGCGCCTGGCGCGGGTGCTGCGGGCCGGTGGCGGCGCGCCGGTGATCGTCGTCGGCAGCGATATCCCGGAGATCACTGCGGCCCATGTCGCCCGTGCCTTCGATGCCCTGGCCGGTGCCGATGCGGTCTTCGGACCCTCCGGCGACGGCGGCTTCTGGGCCGTCGGCTGGCGTGGCGCCCGCCCCTGGCCGCCATCGGGATTGGCCGGCGTGCGCTGGTCGACCGGCCATGCATTGGCCGATTCACGCGCCTCCCTCGGCCGCGGCACCGAAATCGTGCTGACCGATCCTCTCGACGACGTCGACGACGCGGCCGCCTATGCGCGGTGGCGGGCGCGCACGCGCTGATCGCTCCCGTTTCGGTGCATCGAGGCTTTCGCTCCGCCGCATCGGCACTATAATTTTCACCGCCGCTCTATGAGGGTTGAACGCCAAGTGCTCAAGATGTCGAAGCCGTTCCTCGCGCTGTTCCTGTTGCTGGCCGCGCCCGCCGCCGCCCAGGTGGCGCCGCAATGGTTCACCGACCCGGAGAGCGGCTGCTCTTATTTCCATGCCACGCCGTTCGCCGAACAGACGATCCACTGGGACGGGCTCTGCGACCTGGCCGGGAATGTCCATGGCCCGGGCGTGCTGACGATCTATTCGGACGGCACCGAGATGATGCGGCTCGACATCACCATGAGCAACGGCCTGCCGGTTGACGGCTGGGTCAGGGTCATCGACAGCCACAACGGCACCGCCTACGAAGGCGATTTCTACAAGGGCCTCTATCACGGCAAGGGACGATGGTCGAACGCCGCCGGCAATGCCTATGTCGGCGCCTTCGAGAATGGGCGCTTCCACGGCGCCGGCCGCTGGAAGGGCGCCGACGGGACGGTCTATACGGGCAGCTTCCGCGACGGCCGCTTCGACGGCGAGGGCGAATGGACGGCAGCGGACGGCACGACCTATGCCGGGGCCTTCGCGGCCGGCGTTTTCAGCGGTCGGGGGACCTGGCGAAGCGCCGCCGGCGACGGCTACGCCGGCGCCTTCGCCGACGGGGTCTTCGACGGCAACGGCGAATGGACCGGCGCCGACGGCACGGTCTATAGCGGCGCCTTCACGAACGGCAGCTTTGACGGCCAAGGGCATTGGCAAAGCGCCGCCGGCGATTCCTACGAAGGCGAATTCAAGGGCGGCCATTTCGACGGTAAAGGCAAATGGACCGGCAGCGACGGCGTCACCTACGACGGCGAGTTCGAGGCCGGCAAGTTCCATGGCGGCGGGCGCTGGTCCAACGGCCAGGGCGACGTCTATGTCGGAGAATTCGCGGCCGGGTTGTTCGAGGGCCTCGGCGATTGGAAAGGCGCCGACGGAATTGGCTATGTCGGCGGCTTCAGCGCCAACAAGTTCGACGGCGAAGGCGTCGCGACCCTGCCCGAACAGGGCATCTACAAGGGCGCTTTCCGCGACGGGCTGATGCACGGCCAGGGATCGTTGGTCCGGCCCGACGGCGTCCGCTACGAGGGCGAGTTTCGCGACGGGCGGGCGCATGGCCATGGCACCCTGACGGTTCCCGACGGCGACGCCTATGAGGGCGATATCCGCGACGGCGCGCCGCACGGCGTCGGCGTGTTGCGCATGGCCGACGGCCGCCGTTACGAGGGCGATTTCCGCAACGGACTGATCCACGGTCAGGGCACGCTCTACGGCCCCGACGGTGAGACCCGGTCGGGGACTTGGCGCAACGGCGACTTCGTGCAATGAAGGTGGTCGAACCGAGAACCCGCCGTCGAACTTCGAACGGCGAATATGAGAGGAGAACCCGATAATGGCCGGCTATATCATCGTCCAGGTCGACATCAAGGACCCCGAAACCTACGACACCTACCGCAAGCAGGTGCTGCCGACGATAGAGGCGCACGGCGGCCAATTCTTGGCTCGCGGCGGCGCGCTCGAAATTCTCGAAGGCGAGTGGCCGTGGCCGCGGGTCGTGGTCATCCAGTTCCCCTCGGTCGAGGCGGCCAAGGCGTGGTATCACTCGGATGCCTACCAGCCCTTGGCGGCCATGCGCCAAAGCGCCTCGGTCGGCAACATGATCGTCGTCGAAGGGGCATAGCGGCGCTCCGTCGCGGTCTGGCGCCGGGATATGGGAGATGCCAGCGGCGCCACCGCCGGCCTACGAAATTATTCTCAAGGAGATCAGATCGATGCCGGGATATGTCATCCTTCAAATCAACGTCACCGACGCCGAAACCTATGCCGAATACGGCCGGCGCGCGACGCCGACGTTGGAACCGTTTGGCGGCGAATTCGTTGTCGGCGGCGAGGCCAAGGTCAGGGAAGGCACCTGGCCCTGGCCGCGGCTCGTGGTGCTGCGCTTCCCGTCGATCGAAAAGGCCAACGAATGGTACGAATCGGACGCCTATCGGCCGCTCATCGAATTGCGCCAGAAATCCGCCGACAGCAACGTCGTCTTCGTCGAAGGGAAATGACTGGCCGGCGCGCCGGCTCGGTTCTAACGGCCCGGGCTCGCGAGGGCGCCAAACGGTGAGGGCGGCGCTGTTCGAAGCGTTCCGCGCGCCACTCGGCGTGGTCGACATAGCCGCGCCGACGGTGCCCGCCGACGGGGCGGTGGTGCGGGTCGAGGCGTGCGGCGTTTGCCGCTCGGACTGGCACGGCTGGATGGGCACCGATCCCGACGTTTCGGCGCCCCACGTGCCCGGCCATGAGTTCGCCGGAACGATCGAAGCCGTCGGTCTCGATTGCCGGCGTTTCGCCGTCGGCGACCGGGTCACCGCGCCGTTCATCCTCGCCTGCGGCGTCTGCGCTGTATGCCGCGCCGGCGACCCCACCGTCTGCGACGATCAATTCGTCATCGGCTTTTCCGCCTGGGGCGCGTTTGCCGAAATGGTCGCGGTGCCGCGGGCCGATTTCAATCTCGTCGCGGTGCCGGAATCTCTCGATGCGGCGACCGCCGCCGGCCTCGGCTGCCGCGTTACCACCGCCTTCCGCGCCCTCGTCGATCGCGCCCGGTTGCAGCCCGGAGAATGGCTCGCCGTCCATGGCTGTGGCGGTGTCGGCCTGTCGGCGGTGATGATCGCCGAGGCCCTCGGCGCGCCGGTGATCGCCGTCGACATCGATGAGCGGAAGCTGACGTTGGCGCGGGCGCTCGGCGCGACGGCGACCGTCGATGCCTCGGCGATCGACAATGTCGGCGCCGCGTTGCGCGATGCCACCGGCGGCGGTGCCGATGTCTCGATCGATGCCCTCGGCATCACCGCGACCTTTCATAACTCGCTCTATGGGCTGCGCAAACTGGGCCGTCACGTGCAGATCGGGCTGCCGCTCGAGGACCACGCGGTGCCGACGATCCCGCTTCAGGAACTGATATATGCGCGCCAATTGACGGTGATGGGGACGCGCGGTATTCCGGCCGCCCGCTTTGCGGCGCTGTTCGAGATGATCGCCGCCGGCCGCCTCGATCCGGCGCGCCTGGTGACCCGCCGCATCTCCTTGGACGAGGCGGGCGGTGCGCTCGCCGGTATGGGGGAATTCGAGGGCGTCGGTGTCACCGTCATCGACCGCTTTTGATGACCCGAACGTGCAATATGAGATGTGTTGCCAGCAAATAGGAGACACGCGGTGCGAATAGGAACGATGTTGTGTGTTGCGACCGGACTCGCTGCAATAATTGCCGGTTGCGGCGGTCAGACGATTCCCGCCACCTACCAGGGCGAGACGACGGTGCGGCAGCCCCAGGGAGTGGCATGGCAGCGCATCGTCCGCTACGTCCGCGCCCGCGGCTACCCGGTGCGCAGCGCCAATCCCGATGGCGGCATCCTGGTCTTCGAGGTGCCGCGGCCGGACGCGGCCGGGGTGATCGAATGCAGCGCCAACGTTTCCGGCCCGGCGGTCTATCCCGGTCCCCAGCCCGGCGCGCGCTATGACGGCGAGGTCTCCGTCTACGTGACGCCGAACAGCCCGGACCAGGCGACGATCGCCGTCTTCATCGCCTACAAGGAAGTCACCGTGGTCGGCGGTCGGGACGTGGTGCGGCCATGCCAAACGACGGGCCAACTCGAACGGGCGATCCTCGGCGCGGCGGGTGGCGTGTAACGGGTCGTCCCGGACTCAGTCCAAATGCTCTTTCAGCCGCGGCATCAGCTCGACCAGATTGCACGGCTTATGACGCACGTCGAGCTGGTAGCGGAGGATCTCGTCCCACCCGTCGCGGCAGGCTCCGGGTGAGCCGGGAAGGGCGAACAGATAGGTCCCGTCGGCGAGGCCGCCGGTCGCCCGTGACTGCATGGTCGAAGTCTTGATCTTGTCGAAGCTGACCATACGGAACAGTTCGCCGAAGCCTTCGATCTCCTTGTCGTAGACCGCCTGAAATGCCTCCGGCGTGACGTCGCGCCCGGTCACGCCGGTACCGCCGGTCGAGATCACCACGTCGATGCCGTCGTCGGCAATCCACGCCCGCAGCTGGGCGATGATGGCATCGGTATCGTCCGTGACGATTGTCCGCGCGGCGAGCCGATGGCCGCCCTCGGTGATGCGGTCGGCCAGCACCTGTCCCGATCTATCGTCGGCCAGATCCCTGGTGTCGGATACGGTCATGACCGCGATGTTGACCGGCAGGAAGGCCCGGCCGTCGTCAGTAGCCGGCATCGCTGCCAACTTTGGTGCCGTTGCCGAGGGCGGCGTAGGGCGGCCACGCGCCCGATGCCAGCCGGTCGAGCGAGGGTGTCGGCTGGCCCAGCCGCTGGCGGTAGATCCAGAAATTCTCCATCACCCGCTCGATGAAGATGCGGGTCTCGCGCGACGGGATGGATTCGATGAACAGTAACGGGTCGCCATTGTGGGGCGTCCCGCTGTCCCATTTGTTGAGGTTGCCGGGGCCGCCGTTATAGGCGGTGGCGAGGCGGAACAAATCGCCGTCGACGTCGCCGAGTCTCAACAAGTGTTGCAGGTATTGCTGGCCCAGCGAAATATTGTATTCGGGATCGTAAAGCTTCGACCGCCCGCGTCCCTTGCGCAGCGAGCGGTCCTTGGCGACGAAGCTCGCCGTCCCCGGCATCAATTGCATCAGCCCGCGGGCGCCGGCGCTGCTCTTGGCATCGGCGTCGAAGCGGCTCTCCTGGCGCATGAAAGCGAGCACCAGGGCGCGATCGACGATATAGCCCTCGGGCGGCTCCCAATGGGGCAGCGGATAGATCGCGGCGTCATAGTCGTGATCGGTCCGGTATTTCAGAAATCGCCCGACCTTGAGGGAGACACCCGGTAAATCGGCCGCGTCGGCGACGTTGACGACCGCTTCGGCGAGCACGGTGTCGTCGCGGGCACGCACCCGCAGGAGCTCGCGCTCGGCCATGTCGCGGTCGCCGAGCTGGAGCAGCGCCACGCCGCGCTGCGCCGGCTTGCTCGCCCGGAGCGCGGCCATATGCTGCGGCGTCATCACCGGCAGCGACCAATCGAACCGGGTGGCGAAGCCGAGCGCGCGCCGGGCCAGGATGCCGTAGAAGTCACGGGGGTGGCGGGCCGCCACGATCAGCCACTTGTTGACTTCTTGCGGTTGGCGATTGAGCAGATAGGCGCGCGCGGCCCAGAACCCGCCGGCGGCGATATTCGCGTCGGAGGTCCCCGGGGTCTGGGTCAGCTGGGCGAAGTGTGGCGCGGCGATATCGTAACGGCCCAGCCGCCATGCCGCGAGCCCCGCCGTCCAGTGGGCAAATCCGGCATGGTCGGGCGACTCCGAAACCGCCAATTCGGCCTGTTTCAACGCCTTGTCGTCGACCTGGGCCTTGAAATAGCCCGACGCGATCAGGGCCCGTGCCTTGGCGATCTCCGCCGTGCTCAGCAGCGACCGGGTCTCGCTTCGACTGAGGATCTCGAGGGACTTGGTCGGCCACCCGTCTTGGACATATTTGGCGATCGAGCGCTGGATCTGCCGTTTACGCTTGCGCTGCTTGCGCGACAGCGACTTGGTCGGCGTCGTCAGCGAGTTTGTCGCCCGCGGCGCCGACCAATTGGCGACGCCGAGCGGGCGTCGCGGCGACTTGTAGCCTTTCGGCTGCCGTTTCTTGGCCAGTGCGTAGATGCGGTCGGCGTCGGGATGGTCGGCGTAGTTGTCGAGCCACTTCTTGAGCTCGGTGTATTTGGACCGGTATTTCTTTGGATGCATATAGCGCTGGAACTGGACATGTCCCATCAGGATCGGATTTTCCAGGCTGCGGATGACCTTGTCCGCCGCCTGCCACTTGCCCGCTTCCTGCAATTGCTCGATCTGCTTGTAGCGGGCGATGTCGGCATTCGACAGCACCTGCGGCAAGGCGTTGTCAGCGGCCTTGGCAGCGCGCGGCACGCCCACCGAAAACGATAGCGCGACGCAGATCAGAAAACAAAAGGCGACCGAATATTTTGCCACGATGACTCGCGCTGTTCGGGGCCGCCGGAGGCCCCAGAGGCCGGACGCAGAAACTATACGGAAAATGGGATTCGCGGCAAGATCGAAACCGTCATGGAGATTGCCGCCGGCGAACCGGGCTGATTCTCGCCGATGCGACGCCCGCCCGTGGTGCAGATTTTTCGGCCGGCCGGGCCATTCCGGCGTCCGGAACGGCCTAGTCGGCCAACAGCGGATAGGGATTGAGCGGCGTGCTGCGCCACCATTGCTTTTCGGGGCCGATGACACCGATCTCGAAATGGAGGTGAGGATCGACCGCGTTGCCGGTCGCGCCGACGAAGCCGATGACGGCACCTTGGCGAACCGCGATGCCCTCCTCGATCTCGGCCGGGTAGTAGTCGAGGTGGGCGTAGTAGTAGATGACGGTCTCGGTCGGATCGAATTGGTAAAGCGTGAACCCGCCGCGATCGGAGTAGAACAGCTTCGCGATAACCCCGTCGTCGGCGGCCAGAACCGGTCTGCCGAGCGGCGCCATGATGTCGATGCCTTGGTGATCGCGGCCACCCTTGCGGGCGTCGTTCCAGGTATCCGACAGCTCGCCGCGACCGATGCCGCGCACCGGCACGATCAGGTCGCGTTCGAAGGCGACGGCTGCGGCCGCACCGGTGCCGATTTCCGACGGAAGAGTGGTCGGCGCGGGATCCGTGGCGCCTGCATCCTGCGCCACCGCCAGTGCGACGGCGGGGAATGCGAGAAGTAGCGCCAAGAACCCGGGCACGATCCTGTGCATATGAAATCCTGCTCCCGGATGGTTCTTGCCATCGCCGCGGATCGGCCGCCGCCGGCCCGGCGCCGGCCAACCCGACGGCTCAATGGTATGACGTGTTCCGGCGGTGCGCGCGCCCAAAATGACCCTGGCCTTCGCCATGGATTCTTGCCGATTTCGCCTGCTATCCTTTCCGGTGCTGACGGAAGCGCCGCGATGACGCGGTGGGGAGGCAAGAATGGCCGAAAATGCTGCCGAGCAATCGCCGATGGAATCGAAATTCACGCCGGACGAGATGGGCGCCATCGCCCACCTCTACCGGGGAGAAGTCTACCGTAGTACGGTCTGGCGCTCGCGCCTCGACAATACGACCAACTGGTCGGTCGTCACCACCGGTGTCGCGCTCTCCATCACCTTTGGCGATGCGTCGGCCACGCCCTTGCCGCTGATCCTGGTCGGCATGCTGGTGGTCGTCTTCCTCATGCTCGAATCGCGGCGCTATCGTTATTTCAATGTCTGGCGCGCCCGCTGCCGGCTCATGGAGACGGATTTCTACGCCCCAATTCTTAGCGGCCAGGGCGCGGTCCTCGACGGCAAGTGGAACACGTTGCTATCGGACGATTACCGCCAGCCGCGCTTCCACATCAGCTATCTGCGTGCGATGGGACGCCGGCTGCGCAAGAACTATTGCTTCATTCTGGCGGTCCTGGCGGCGGCCTATTTCGGCAAGCTTGCCATTCATCCGACGCCGCTGGCGAGCGTTGGCGAACTGTTCGATCGCGCCAGTATCGGCCCGCTCCCGGGTGAATTGGTGGTCTTGGCCGGGGTGGTTTTCAATCTCGGTTGGTTGGCGGTCGCATTGGTGACGCTGCAGATCGAGCGGCGGCATCGCGGGCCGGGCGTTCTCATTTCGATTGCGTGAGAAGGCGGCCGTCTTAAGGGAATCTAAGCGGGATTGCGTGCTATCGTTCCGTTCGTGATCCAGCCGACCGCTGAAGGTACGCCGTGAGTTCCTGGACAAGATCCGTTGCCGCGCTGCTCATGCCGCTGGCGCTCGCCGCCTGCGCCTCCGTGGCCACGATGGAAGTCCGTACCGACCGCGATGCGGCAGCGCCGCTCGCCGTGCCGGCGGAAGAGGGCGCATTCCAGTTCGTCGTCTACGGCGACCGTACCGGCGGACCGGTGTCGGGCCTCGAAATCCTGGAGCAGGCGGTCGAGGAGACGAACCTTCTCGATCCCGATTTGGTCATGACCGTGGGCGACCTCGTCCAGGGTTACAACCAGACCCCGCTTTGGCTCGACCAGATGCGCGCCTACAAGGCGGTCATGGCCGGGCTGGCGATGCCGTGGTTCCCGGTCGCCGGCAACCACGACATCTACTGGCGCGGCAGCACGCCGCCGCCGGGCCAGCACGAAGGCGATTACGAAGCCCATTTCGGCCCCTTGTGGTACTGGTTTCCCCACAAGAACGCCGCCTTCGTCGTGCTTTTCACTGACGAGGGCGACCGCGCCACCAACCGCAAGGGCTACGGCAGCGCCGATCTCACCCGCATGAGCGAGGAGCAGATCGCTTGGCTGGCGCAGACTCTGCGCGAGACCGCGGCCTACGATCACGTCTTCGTCTTCATGCACCATCCGCGATGGCTGAAGGGCTATCCCGAGGGCGGCAACTGGGATCTGGTGCATAGGTTGCTCGCCGCCGCCGGCAATGTCTCCGCGGTTTTCGCCGGTCATATCCATCGCCAGCGTTACGACGGCCTGCGCGACGGCATCGTCTATTACATTCTGGCCACAGTGGGTGGGCGGATGCCGATGGATGCGCCCGGCAGCGGCTGGCTCAACCATTTCGATGCGGTCACCGTGCGCAGCGATGGATTCGAGATCGCGACCCTTCCGGTCGGCACGGTCATCGACCCCAAGACGATGACGCCGGAGCGGCTGGCCGACATCAATCGGGTGCGGGGCATGCCCATCCTCCTGCTCACGGAGCGGCTCGATATCGATGCCGACGGCGCCGCCCGTGGTGAGGTCCGTTTCCGGGTCGAGAACACCGCCCGCCGTCCGGTCGAGGTGACCGCCGAACTCGCGTCGCCGGCACCCGATTGGTTCGTGCGCCCCAACCATGCCCTGGTCCAATTGGCGCCAGCCGAGATCCGCGAATTCGACTTCGAGCTGGTGAGGCCGTCCGGTCTCGGCGGCGAGATTTCCATTCCCCAATTCGTTTTGCGGACGGACTATCTGGCCGAGGACCGGCGGGTCGACCTGGCGCCGCGCCACCTATTGGCACCACTAAGTCCGGTCATCGCCGCAACCGACGGCGCGGCCCCGTCCCATGACCGGGTCATGGTCTTCGACGGCGACGGCGATGCGCTGTGGTTCGCCGCCGACGCGATTCCACTGGATGCGCCCCCCTTGACGCTCGAGGCCTGGGTCCGGCCGGCCTCGGCGGAGGGACACCAATCGGTCATTGGCAACGTCCACGACACCGGCATTTCGCTACTGTTGTCCGGCGGCCGGCCGCGCCTGTTGTTCAGACTGGACAGCGGTTGGGTCGATGTCGCGGCACCAGCCCACGAGGTGCTCGAAATCGGCCGCTGGCGCCATCTCGCCGGGGTTCTCGACGGCGCCGAGGCGCGGCTCTATGTCGACGGCCGGCTGGTCGCCCGCGCGGAGGCGGCGGGCCCTCTCGCCGCCAACGATCTGCCGCTCCACGTCGGCGCCAATCCATCCGATACCGGCGGCAGCGGCGACTATTTCGATGGCGCCCTCGATGAGGTCCGGGTCTCGATGGATGCGCGCTATACGGGCGAGCATTTTCGGCCCGCCGCGCGCCACGAGGCGGACGCGGCGACCGCGCTGCTGCTCCGGTTCGATCGCGCCGATATGCCCTTCGCCTTCGATGCGTCGGCCGGCGGTCGCCACGGCCTGCCCCGCGGAGATGCCCATTGGGGCGCACGGTAAGCGCCCGCCGATCTTGGTTAGACCGCGTCCAGCTTCTCCTTGATCGCCAGTAGGTCGCGCCAGGCGTCGCGTTTTTGCGCCGGCGAGCGCAGCAGGTAGGCCGGATGGTAAAGCGGCCGTGCCGGGATCGGCCGGTCCAACCCCCGGCATGCATACTCGTACCACAGGCCGCGGAGGCGCATGATCCCGTCCTTGCGGTCGAGCATCGTCTTGGCCGACGAGCCGCCGACCAGGACCAACACCTGCGGCCGGACGAGTTCGATCATCCGTTCGACGAAGGGCAGGCAGGCGGCGATCTCGGCGGCGGTCGGGTTGCGGTTGCCGGGCGGGCGCCAGAACAGGATGTTGGTGATGAAGAAGCTGGTCCGGTCGAGCCCGATCCACGCCACCATGCGGTCGAGCAACTGGCCGCTGACACCGACGAAGGGTAGGCCCTGGCGGTCCTCGTCCGCGCCCGGGGCCTCGCCGATGAACATCACCCGTCCCTCCGGATTGCCGTCGCCGAAGACCGTGTTGGTCGCTGTACGTTTTAGAGCACAGCCGTCATAGGCCTCGACCGCCGCCTTCAGTTCCTCGATGGTAGCCGCCGATTCGGCGAGCCGCCGGGCGCTTTCGATGGCCGCGTCCGGTGACAACACGACAGCCGCCGGCGCGCGCCTTTTTGCCCGCGGCGGCGTTGGCGGTTCCACCGCCGCCGCCGCGTCCGGCTCGGCCTTGCGCGTGCGGTCGATGGGACGGTCACCGATAGCTTCGTCGGCGCCGGCCTCGACATGCCAGCGCAGCATGACGGCGGCGTCCGATTGGCTATCTTTTTGCGAATCCGGCATGGCCTAAATCTATCACCTGCGCTATGTGATAGGAACTGCGCGCGGTGCGGGGGCATCACGGCGGCCGCGCGCGGTCCATACCATACTCTGGGAGCTCGGTGTTGGGCCTACAACACCGCGCCCCACGCGGAGGAGAGGCGATGGAACGCGAAGCGATGGAATATGACGTCGTCATTGTCGGCGCCGGCCCATCCGGCCTGGCGGCGGCGATTCGGCTCAAACAACTGGCCGCCGAAACGGAACGCGAGATCAACGTCTGCGTCGTCGAAAAGGGCTCCGAGATCGGTGCCCACATCCTCTCCGGTGCGGTCATCGAGACCCGCGCGCTCACCGAATTGCTCCCCGATTGGCAGGCCCTGGGCGCCCCGCTGCGGACCCCGGCGACGGAGGACCGGTTCCTCTTTCTCACCGCGTCGCGGGCGATCAGGTTCATCACCCCGCCGCAGATGAACAATCACGGCAACTACATCATCAGCCTTGGCAATCTATGCCGTTGGCTGGGCGAACAGGCTGAAGCCGCCGGCGTCGAGATCTATCCCGGCTTCGCCGCCGCCGAAGTGCTTTACGACGGCGATGGCCAGGTCATGGGTGTCGCCACCGGCGCCATGGGCGTCGGCCGCGACGGCGAACCGACCGACAATTTCGAGCCCGGTGTCGAGCTCCATGCGCGGCAGACGATCTTCGCCGAAGGCTGCAGGGGTTCGCTGACCAAGACCCTGTTCGAGCGCTTCGGCCTGCGCGACGACTGCGATCCCCAGACCTTTGGCCTCGGCATCAAGGAATTGTGGCAGGTCGACCCTGCTCAACACCATGCCGGACGGGTCGTCCACACCATCGGTTGGCCGCTCGACAACAAGACCTATGGCGGATCGTTTCTCTACCACCTCGAGGACAACCAGGTCGCGGTCGGCTTCGTCATCGGTCTCGATTACGAGAACCCGTATCTCAGCCCGTTCGAAGAATTCCAGCGCTTCAAGACCCATCCCGCCGTCCGGCCGATATTCGAGGGCGGGACGCGCATCGCCTATGGCGCGCGTGCCTTGAACGAGGGCGGCTTCCAGTCGGTCCCCAAGCTCACTTTTCCGGGCGGGCTGATCGTCGGCGATTCGGCAGGCTTCCTCAACGTCCCGAAGATCAAGGGCACCCATACGGCGATGAAATCCGGCATGCTGGCGGCGGAGGCGGTGGCCGAATTGCTGGCCGCGGACGGCGTGGCCGAGGCGGTGGCCTACCCGGAGCGGCTGAAGGCGAGCTGGGTGTGGTCCGAGCTCAAGAAGGTGCGCAATATCCGTCCCGCCTTTCACTGGGGGCTGTGGGGCGGTTTCGCGATATCGGCGCTCGAGACGGCGACGCTCGGCATGCTGCCCTACACCCTGCACAACAGGGCCGACAATACGAGCTTGAAGAAGGCCGCCGAATGCACGCCGATCGACTATCCGAAGCCGGACGGCAAGGTCAGTTTCGACCGGCTGTCCTCGGTCTATATCTCGAATACCAACCACGAGGAAAACCAACCGGCCCACCTGCAATTGAAGGACCCGGCAGTGGCTATCGAGGTCAACCTGGCGCTCTACGACGCGCCCGAGCAGCGCTACTGTCCGGCCGGCGTTTATGAAATCGTGCGCGACGATGACGGCGCCGAACCGCGTCTTCAGATCAACGCCCAGAATTGTGTCCACTGCAAGACCTGCGACATCAAGGATCCGACCCAGAACATCAATTGGGTGACACCGGAAGGCGGCGGTGGACCCAACTATCCGAATATGTAGGGTCGATTTTGTTGCGCCGCGACGCCAACAATGATCATGGTATGGCCGTATTCGGGCAGCTAGACTGCGGCACCGCGACGAGCGGAAAATCCGCCGATTGTGAAGACGGTAATATGAGACGATTTAGAACCTTTGATGGAAGCGCGGCGTTACGCCGCATCACCGGTGGATTGGCGGCCATGGCGGTCGCCGCCACGGTCATCGGCGGGACGCCGATGGCGGCGGAGACTCCGGCCGCTACCGATGCCGGCGGCTCGGGCGAAACGCTGACCGGCAGCTACCTCGCCGCCCATCACGCCGAGTTCCTTGGCGACTCCGCCGCTGCCGCCGAATATCTCGGCCGGGTGCTCGAGGCCGATGCCGACAATCCCGACCTGCGGCGGCGCGTTTTTGTCCACCTGGTCTCGTCCGGCCGGATCGAGGACGCGTTGGAGGTCGCCGAAGGGATCGAAGGCAGCGGTCAGACGGCGGCCCTGGCAACCATCACACGGGCCGTGTCGGAGGCGCTTGCCGGCGAATATGGCGAGGCCGAGAGGTTGCTCGATAGTCCGATGGCCGGCAGCTTTGGACAGGTCATCGCGCCAATGCTCCAGGCTTGGGTCAAGCAGGGAGCGGGTGATAGCGAGGCGGCGATCGGGGTTCTCGAGGAACTCCAGAAAGACGAAGGGTTCAAGCTCTACGGCAGTTTCCATGCGGCGCTGGTCCATGACGTTGCCGGTAATGCAGAGAAGGCCGAGTCCAGTTTCGCCGCGTCCATGGTCGAAGGAGAAACGCCGTCCCTGCGTCTCATCGAGGCCTATGTTTCGTTCCTCGCCCGTGCCGGCCGAATCGACGATGCCGAGGCGATCCTCGACCAGGTCGCGGCCGAAAACCGCGAAGCGATGCCGGTGGCCGCGGCCCGCGAAAACCTCGCCCGCGGCCAGCGAGCGCGACCCTTCGTTGGTTCGGCGACCGATGGCCTGGCTGAGGCTCTGTTCGAGGTGGCGGCCGAATTACGTCGCGAGAATGCGCCCAATGTCGGCTTGATCCTGGCGCGGCTCGCGGTCTATCTGCGTCCTGATTTCGACTTCGGCCACGTCCTGATCGCCGAGATCCTCGACGACCAGGGTCGGGTCGAGTCGGCGATCGAGAGCTATGACCGGGTGCACGAGACCTCGCAATTGGGCTGGCAGGTCCGGGTGCGGCGGGCCGAATTGCTGAGCGAAATCGGTCGCACCGACGAGGCCATCGCCATCCTCGAATCGATGGCCGCGGAACGCGGCGACCGGCCCGAGCCGTTGATGCGGATGGGACACATCATGCGTGGCGAAGAGCGCTTCGACGACGCGGTGATCGCCTATGACCGCGCCGCCGGCCGCATTGCCACTCTGGAGCCGCACCATTGGTCATTGCTTTACGCCCGCGGCATCGCACTCGAGCGATCGAAGGATTGGGTCCGCGCCGAAGAGGACTTCCTGCGGGCGTTGGAATTCAATCCCGATCAGCCCTATGTCCTCAACTATCTCGGCTATTCGTGGATCGACCAGGGTGTGAACCTGGAACGCGCACGCGAGATGATCGAACGCGCGGTCGAACTGCGGCCACGGGACGGTTATATCGTCGACAGCCTGGGCTGGGCCCTTTACCGCATGGACGATTTCGCCGCCGCCGTCGATCAGCTCGAGAAGGCGGCCGAATTGAGGCCCGAGGATCCGGTCATTAACGACCATCTCGGTGACGCCTATTGGCAGGTCGGTCGCCACCGCGAGGCGCGGTTTCAATGGACACGCGCCCTGTCGCTCAATCCGGAAGAGGACCAAGTCGAGGTCATTCGCGACAAGATCGAAAACGGCTTGGCTGCCGAAACCGACGCCGAACAGGACAGCTGATCTCTGACCCCGTGCGCATGTCCGGTGCCCTTCGATGACGGACCATCCCCTCGCCATTGCCGCGCCGGCGAAAATCAACCTCTACCTCCATGTCGTCGGCCAGCGCGACGACGGTTATCACGAACTCGATAGCCTGATCGCCTTCGCCGGTATCCACGACACAATTTCGCTCGAGCCCGCGGCGGCGGTTGAATTGACGGTCGGCGGCCCGTTCGCCGATGCACTTGACGGCGAAGGCGAAAACTTAGTCCTCGATGCGGCGCGAAGTCTTGCGGCCCGTTGCGGCGTCGAAGCCGGCGCCCGAATCCACCTCGAAAAGCGGTTGCCGGTAGCGTCCGGAATCGGCGGCGGCTCGGCCGACGCGGCGGCCACGCTGAAAGGGCTGCGGCAATTGTGGGAGGTCGCGATGCCCGAGGCGGCTTGGGCCGAGCTGGCGCTCGATCTCGGCGCCGATGTGCCGATTTGCCTGCACGGCCGGGCGGCCTATATCGGCGGCATCGGCGAGCGGATCGATGCGGCGCCGAATCTGCCGGCGACCGCGATGGTGCTGATCAATCCCGGCGTCGCGGTGCCGACACCGGCGGTGTTCAAGCGCCGCAGCGGACCGTTTGGCAGGCCCGACCGGCTCGGTTCCGAGGCACCGACGTCAATCGATTTGGCGACTGCGTTGGCCTCCCGTGGAAACGACTTGTTCGACGCCGCGCGCGCGCTCGAGCCGGTCATCGGTGAAGCGGTCGATCGCCTCGCCGCTGCCGGCGGCTGCCTGTTGGCGCGGATGTCGGGCAGCGGTGCCACTTGCTTCGGCCTGTTCGCCGACCGCGAATCGGCGGCGGCCGCGGTTGCCGTGATTACCGGTGAGCGCCCGGGATGGTGGATCGTGGCCACTGAATTACTGTCGACGACGGAGGGGCACAGCGCGGAAACCGCCCGGTACTGATCGTTTCGGCGTTTATTCCCCGGTCGTGTTGCGCAAATTGCTGAGCAGACCGGCCGTCGCCTTGCCGCTCACCAGCATGCCCTGGGTTTGCTGGTATTCGCGAATAGCGGCCGCGGTCTGCTCGCCGCTGATGCCGTCGGCCTTGCCGACGTCGTAGCCGAGGGTCTTCAGTAATTTTTGCACCTCGCGGACGCCGCCGCGGTCGAGCCGCGCCGAGCTCTGTTCGCTGCTGGCGGCGATGGTTTCGGCGTAGCGGCCGATCAGCTGATCGGCGAGTTGCCGCTGCGCCGGGTCGAGCCGCTCGGCGATCGTCGCCGCCTTTTTTATCGCTTCACTGTGGCCGGATGCCGCGGCGAGGCCGAAATAGCGATAGGCCGTTACCGGGTCGGCTGGAATGCCGAGGCCCTTTTCGTAGATGATACCCAAATTGTACTGCGCCTCCGCCAGGCCCTGGTCCGCGGCGGCGGCGAACCAACGCCGTGCCTGGGCGAAGTCGCGCGGAATGCTCTTGCCCTCCGCATAGGCCAGGCCGGCATTGTATTGGGCTGCGACATGACCCTGTTCGGCGGCGGTCAAATAGAGCAGGAGCGCCTCGATCTCATCGAGCGGCACACCCAGGCCTTGTTCGTACATGACGCCGAGATTGTATTGCGCGTTGGCGTTGCCCTGCCGCGCGGATTCGCCGAACCAGAAAGCCGCTGCCTCATAGTCACGGGAGACGCCGAGGCCCTGGATGTAGATCAGGGCCAAATCGTGCTGGGCGTCGGGGTCGCCGCTCTCGGCAACTTCGATAAAAGCGGCGACACTCGCCGGCACATCCGCGGGCGCGGGCGGAGATTGGCGCACCGGACCGATTTCGGTCGGGGCCTCTTCGATGGGCGCCGCGTCGGTCGGCGGCAGGGCCGCCTCCTGCGCCACAGGGCGCTCGGCCTGAACCGCTTCGACGGGGGTCTCCTCGGGCACCGACACGGCTTGCTCCCGCGCGGCCTCGCGCTCGGCCGGCGGCTCTTCTTCGCTTGCCCGCACGCCGCTCGCCGGTATCGTCGTGTCCTCACCCAGGATATCTCGACTCGAAATGACGCGCGGCGTTGCCGGTTCCGGCGCATCGGCGGCTGCGACATTCGCGGCCCGTTGTTCGGTGTCCGCCGCGACCGGCGGGGAAGGTTCGGCGGCGGCCACATCCACGACCTGCGGTTCGGCGCTCGCTTGAACCGTCGGGGCGGCCTCGGCGTCCGGCCCGTCCTCTATCGGCGCTGTGAGCGAGGCAATCGCCCGCCCGACCGATGCGCGATCGCCGGAGACCGGATCAGCGGGCGGATTTGCCGGCGCCGGCGGCGCTTCGGCGATCTGCGCCGCGACGGCCGGTGTCGCGGCCGGGTCCGGCTCTGTCGGCGCGATCGATTCGGCAACAGTTTCGGGCCTTCGAACGGGGACCACCGGCGGCGGCGCGGGAGCCGGCGATGCACTGTCGCCGGCGCCCGGCAACGCGGCCGGTTCTCCGGAAACCTCGGTCGCCGCGGCTGCGATTTGGGGCTCGGCGGACGTCTCGGGCTCCGCGGGCACCTCGGATTCGGCGGTCGACGCGGGCTCAGCCGGCGAGACGAGTTCAGCCGACATTTCCGGTGCGGCGTCGGCGTTCTCGACGTCGCCATCCGCCGCACCGTTGGCGCGCATTGCCTGGTCGGCCGCCGCGCCGGCGTCGGCCATGACCAGAACCTCGGCCGCCGGGGCGGCGGGTGGCTGGCCGGGCACTAGCGCTGCCACTTCGGCGATGCCCGATATCACCGCGACCGAACTCGATGGCGGCGCCTCGACGTCCCCCGCCACGGTCGGTTCCGGCGGCAGCGGCGGCGGCGATGTGTCTACGGCTGCGGCGGTCACCGTCGGCGGCGATGTGGGCACGGCCGCGGCGGTCACCGTCGGCGGCAGTTTCGGCTTTGGTGCCATGCGCGGCGGCGGTGGTGTTGTGCCGATCAGAGTCGTGGCGGTTTCCGCGGCCGTGCCGTCCGCCCCGTCCTCGTTTGTCGCCACCGGCTCGGGAGCGGGCGGCAACGCCGGTGCGGACGCCGGCTCCGTTGGTGCGGCGACGGTCCGAGCGGCCGCCACGGGTACATCGGCTTGCTCGGCCCCGATCGGCGCCATGGCGCCGGTGTCGATGGCGGTCTCGCCCATGGCAGCCGGCGTTTCGGCCTCGTCGGTGGTGGCAATTTCGGCAGCCGCGCTTGTCTCAGCATCGTCGTTACCCACCTGGGCGACGGGCGGTTCCGCTATTGCACCCGCCGCAGCTATCGTCTCGGGCGGCGATTCGGGCTCGGCCGCCGCTACCTCGGGCGCCGCTTCGGGGGTGTTTTCGGTTCCGCTCGACGGATCCGGTTCGGTTGCGGCCGGCGCGCGCGCGGCAGTCTCCGTGGCCGCCGTCGAGAGCGCCGGCCCATCTTCGACTTCGTCATCGCCCGTGGCAGTCGCGGCGGTGGTCTCCGTGGCCGCCGTCGAGGGCGTCGGCGCACCCTCGACCTCGTCATCGCCGGCCGCCGGCGGCGTGGACAGGTGATCCGGGGTTTGACGAATCGCCGCGATTTCGGTTGGGGTCGGCACCGACGGTGCGACCTCCGGTGGCGGCAGTACGATCGGTGCCGTCGATATTGCGGCCGGCGACGGCGCGCCCAGTCGCTCGAGCGGCGCGGTGGTGCGGGTGGCGACCGCGGGCGCATCATCGCCCACCCTAGCGGGGCGCACTTTCGGTTCGACCGGCGGCGGCGGCGGTGCGTTCAGCCGCTCGCGGTAGGCGCGCTCGGTTTCGCGCGGATCCGGCGCTTCATGGGCCGGCAGGACAGGCACCTGTTCGGTCACCAGCGCATTGAGCGGCGGTTCGGTCGGCGACGGTTGAGCGGCGGCATCCGCCGGCGCCGGGTCGGCGGCCACATTGGCGACGGTGGTCGCCGCCGCCGCGGGCTCATCGGCGGGTGGTGCGACGGCGGGTTCGGGATCGGCGACGGTCGCCACGCGCTGCTCCTCTACCTCGAGTGCGGCGACCTCGGGTTCCGGCGCCGTGTCCGGCGACGACTCGATGAGATTCCAGATGATCGCGCCGACCATGACGACGACCAGCGCGGCGACGGCGGCGCGTCCGATCGCGAGCGCCCTGGTGGTGGCCGGGGACACCGGCTGATAGGGGCGGGGCGTCAGGGCCTCGACGATCTTGTGGGCCGGCGCCGACGGCGGCGCATCGTCGGCTGCCGCGTCGCCAGTTGCCGGATCGAAGCTCTCGCCGCTCTCCGTCGGTGAATCGTCGGCGGCCGAAAGCGGGGCCTCGATGACCGGATCGGCGGTCTCGGCCGGGCGAGCCTCGGCCGGCGGCGCCGTGTCGCTCACCGCGTCCCGGTGGCAGGCTTCGACGATGGCCCGACGCACCCACTCCTCGACCGACAAGCCGGCGGCGCTCGCGGCCGCCTCTGCTGCCGCAATCGCCTCGTCGTCGATGTCAGCGACGATCCAATCCTGACCTGGGGTCATCGAGTTACCGCCCGGGTGTGCTGCGATAGAGCCGACGCCGCCCTGGGGAGAACGCCATCGGACTACCCACTATACTGGCCCATCAGGGTCAAAAAAAGGAACCAAAAAAGGACGTTAGTGGAAAGATGGCGAGTCCGCGCCGGCGCTCTGCAGGCGGTAGGAAACGGCGCCGCCACCGACCGGCGTGACGGTGACGGTGACGGCGGTTTCGTCGATGTGGCGCGTCACCGTGACTTCGGCGTCGAATAGACGGCCCAGTTCGGCGGCCGCGGCGTCGATCCCGGCGCCGGTACCGGGCGTGATCCGGTTGGTGGCGTCGACGACGGCACGAACGCGCTCTAGCGGCAGGTCGTGGGCGGCGATCATCCGGCTCACCGGTTCCGCATACACGGCGCCAATCATGGTTAGCGCCCGATCGATATCGAGCGTGCCCGATTCGACCCGCTCGAGCACCGGTCCCGGCAAGGCCAGCAGGGCGATGCGGTCGCGCACTTCCTGGCGATTCAGGCCGGCAATCTCCATCAGATCGTCTTCACCGAGACCGCCGCGACGCAGCAGCCAGCGGCATGATTCGGCGGCGGCGACCGGCGCCAAACAGTTGCTCATCAGCATTTCGATGAGCGTGAGTTTGATCACGTCCTGATCGGAGAGTTCCATGACCAGCACCGGCAACTCGTCCCGTCCGCTCGCCTGGGCATGTTTCCAGCGCGCCAGCCCGGTGACGAGTTCGAAGCGTCCGTCGCCGTCGGGAGATGGCCGCGCGATAACCGGCGTCAACATCTCGGCGGCCTCCGGGGTCACCGCCTCCAGGCCCTGAGCGAGGCCGGTTTCGTGTTGGAATTGGCCGAAGCCCAAATTCTCAACCGCGATCTGCCGCGGCGCCGGGTGCGGCGCCGGGAGAAAACGGAAAACGAGCGCCGAAACAGGGGCCGGCGGTGAATCGTCGGGCTCCGCCGTCGTGGCGGTCATCGCCGCTTGGATGCGCGCCATCAGTTCTTCGGTTGGCGTCGACACGGTGCCGGCCGGGGACGCGCCGTCGGCATCGCGCTGCCGCTCGATGGCGCGAGCCAGCCAATCCCCGAGCGGCACACCATCGCGGCGCGCCGACTCTTCGGCAAGCGCGCTCACGTCCGGCGGAATCTCGGACAAAGTCCAACTGGCCATGACGAATGGGGCCGTTCCCCCATAACCCTTCGATCGATGATTATAGCACGGCGCATAGCCGCCACGAACAACCGACATCGCCTTTTGCGGCGCGTCAATATTCGCTAGGTTGAAGCGGCAACTTAGCGAAGGGATAACCGGATGACCGAACGGGTGGCCTTGATCACCGGGGTGACCGGACAGGACGGTGCTCATCTTGCCGAGTTTCTGCTCGGCAAGGGCTATGTCGTGCATGGCATCAAGCGGCGGTCGTCGTCCTTCAACACCGCGCGCGTCGACCACCTCTACCGCGACCCCCATGAAAGCGGCGTGCGGTTCTTCCTGCACTATGGCGACCTTACGGACGCCACCAACTTGATCCGCCTGGTGCAGGAAACGCGACCGACCGAGATCTATAATCTGGCCGCCCAGAGCCACGTCCAGGTCAGCTTCGAGACCCCGGAATACACCGCCAATGCCGATGCTCTCGGCACGCTGCGTCTGCTCGAGGCGATCCGCATCCTCGGCCTGGGTGACACCACGCGGTTCTACCAGGCATCGACGTCGGAGCTCTATGGCGACACGCCGGTTTCGCCGCAAAACGAAGCGACCCCGTTCCAGCCGCGCAGCCCCTACGGTGTCGCCAAGCTGTACGCCTATTGGATCACCGTCAACTACCGCCAGGCCTACGGATTCCATGCCTCGAACGGCATCCTGTTCAATCATGAGGGGCCGCTGCGCGGCGAAACCTTCGTCACCCGCAAGATCACGCGCGGCGTCGCGGCGATCCACCGCGGCCGGCAGGAGATTTTGTTCCTCGGCAATCTCGACGCGCGGCGCGACTGGGGTCATGCCAAGGATTATGCCGAGGGCATGTGGATGATCGTCCAGCAGGGCGAGGCCGACGACTACGTGCTCGCCACCGGCGAGAGCCATTCGGTGCGGGAATTCGTCGAGAGTGCCTTCGGCTGCGTCGGGCGGACCATCGAATGGCAGGGCGCGGGGGCCGACGAGATCGGCGTCGACGGCGACAGCGGCGCGGTCCTTGTGCGTATCGACGCGCGCTATTTCCGGCCCACCGAAGTGCCCCACCTGCTGGGCGACCCGGCCAAGGCGCGGGATCGGCTGGGCTGGAGCCACCGGGTCGGTTTCGAGGAATTGGTGCGCGACATGGTCGAAGCCGACCTCGCCGCCATCGACAACGAGAACAGGACCTATGGCAACGAAACCTGAGGTGACGTTCGACCTTGCCGGGCGCCGGGTATGGGTCGCCGGCCATGGCGGCATGGTCGGCCAGGCGTTGGTCCGCCGCCTCGCTGGGGAGGGTTGCGAAATCCTCACCGTTCCCCGCCGCGAGGCCGACCTCCGCGATCAGGCGGCGACCGAGGCGTGGATCGCCGACAACAAGCCCGACGCCGTGTTCGTCGCCGCCGCCACGGTCGGCGGGATCCTCGCCAACGACAGCCGGCCCGCCGAGTTCCTTTACGACAACCTGATGATCGAGGCCAACATTGTCCACGCCGCGTGGCGCCATGGGATCGCCAAGCTGCTGTTCCTCGGCTCGTCCTGCATCTACCCGCGCGAGGCGGCGCAGCCGATGCGCGAGGAGGCGCTGCTGACCGGGCCGCTCGAGCCGACCAACGAATGGTACGCCGTCGCCAAGATCGCCGGCATCAAGCTGTGCCAGGCCTATCGCCGCCAGTACGGCGCCGATTTCATCTCCGCCATGCCGACCAACCTCTACGGCCCGGGCGACAATTTCGACCTGCGGTCGAGCCATGTCGTGCCGGCGCTGATCCGCAAATGCCACGAAGCCAAGGCGGCGGGTGGCGATAGCGTCGAGATCTGGGGCACCGGCACGCCGCGGCGCGAGTTTCTCTATGTCGACGACCTCGCCGACGCGCTGGTCCACCTGATGCGGGTCTATTCCGGCGACGACCATGTCAACGTCGGCGGCGGCCAGGAAGTCAGCATCGCCGAATTGGCCGAGACGGTCGCCGGGGTGGTCGGCTTCCGCGGCCGCTTCGATTATGATTCATCGAAGCCCGACGGCACGCCGCGCAAGCTGCTCGACGCCTCTCGCCTGGCCGCGCTCGGCTGGCGGGCGGAGACCTCGCTCGGCGACGGCCTTGCGGTCACCTATGACTGGTTTCGGCAGGAACGGGCGCCGGCGGCGGGCTGACTTGCCATTGCCCCATCGCGCGCCCGGTGGTAAATGAACCGCCCTCAGCGATGGGGCGTAGCCAAGTGGTAAGGCAACGGGTTTTGGTCCCGTGACCGCAGGTTCGAATCCTGCCGCCCCAGCCAAGCTCCGCTCGACGGTCGACCGTAGAGCGTGATCGAATTGGGTCGGATTGTCATCGCGAGGCCGGGTGAGCGGCCGCGGCGATCCAGTCACCACGCCGATCTCCTGATCCTGGCCTATGTTCTGGATTGCGTCGCTCCGTTCGCAATGACGTTACGCTTCGATTCGAGTTAATTTCATCCCGCGCTATTCCGGCGTCCGGCACCAGACGTGATACATGCCGGCGAAGGCCTTCGGGTTGCGTTCCTCGAAGACGTCCCAGCCGGCGAGATCGGTCTGCGTCGCGTCGTCGGGAAAGTTGGCGCGGTAGCGCGGCGCGACCGTGGGATCGGCATGCTGCAGGCCGATGAAGTCGAGGCCGAGCCGGTCGAGCATGGCGCCGATCTCGGGCAACGAGAAGATTCTCCTGAGCACACGCCAGCCGTCAGCCCGGGGAGGTCGGCCTGCGGACGGCATCGGTCTCGGTTCGGCGTGATGCCTGCCGATCGTGTCGGGCGTTCGATCACCAGACCGGCCCGAGAGATCGGATGGCGCCGTTCCTGCCGCTGAACGAGCCTTGGTTCGCCTTTCCATCGGTCAGTGCTACTATGGCCCGCAGCCGCTGAAGGGAGCATGCCTAGTCCCGTTTTGAAGGTTTCGCCAAATTCGAAGGAAGACGGATTATGGCAGAGCGAAGACTGGACACGGCTAGTCCCCGACTTGTGCGGTGCATCGAAGATGCAAGTTAGCGAAGCCACCACTGCGGGCCTAACCAATACACCGCGCCGGAAGCAGTGCCATTGGTATCGTTACCAAAGTCACCTATCAGTGCTACGTTGCCTAATAGCGAGACGTCACTGCTAAAGTAGTGTTCCGCTGCGTCATCTGTGGTTATGACCTTGGTCTGTTGCACCCAGACACCGTCGGATCCTAGCGTAAAGAGATAGGCCGCCTCGGATCCGCTGCCGATTAGCATCATGTCGCCCGACAGCGAAACTGAAATACCGAACCCATCGTCAACAGCGCTATCAAAGGGCACTATTCTTGCCTGTTGTGTCCAGATACCAGAGGCATCGCGCGTGAAGACATAGGCCGAGCCAACCAGGCTGTCACCAAGGATGCTACCTGTGGCACCGATCAGTACCGTGTCCTCAGACAGCGAGACGGAGTTACCAAAGTACTGATCGGCCTTGCCGTCTGAGGCTGTCAACTTAGCCTGTTGTGTCCAGATCCCAGAGGCATCGCGCGTGAAGACATAGGCCGAGCCAGAAGCGTCACCGCGGTCGTCATCGTTGTCTGCCCCGACTAACGCGGTGTCATCGGACAGCGCAACCGACTTGCCAAACTCGTTATCTGCGCCGCCGTCAGAGGCCAATAGCTTCGCCTGTTGTGTCCAGATACTAGTGGCATCGCGCGTGAAGACATAGGCCGAGCCGGAGTTATTGCCATTGTCATCGTCTAAGGCGGCTCCAATTAACGCCGTATTGCCCAATATAAAAACCGAATGACCAAACCAATCACTCCCGGTGTCATCGGCGGCTGTCAACTTAGCCTGTTGTGTCCGAGCTATAACCGAATCTTGGTGATGGCGTGATGTAGAGGCGGCGTATCCTGGCGATGTTGAGGTCGCCGATTTCCAAGAAGGAAGGATACGCCATGTACGAAGATAGAGTTGTTTCGTTTTCCCATCCAGGTGAGATTT